>DOIU01000066.1 GCA_003511825.1 Gammaproteobacteria bacterium
AGGAGCATGAGGAGCACGACCACGAGCATCATGATCATGACGAACATGCATCCGCACATTCTGAGGTGGAAGTGGTCTATACCTTTGAATGCGATGCATCGTCGAAGCTGGATTCCGTGAGTGTGGCCTTCTTTGAGCGGTGGTCGGGTATTGAGAAGATGCAGGTCCAGATGGCGGGGCCGGGTGGCCAGTCTGCGATGACACTGACGCCTGCGCAAACGGCGATTGACCTCACCAAGATCCGTTAACGTTGGGAAAGAGAGAAGTGACGCGTCACACAACGCGCGACGCGCCTGTGGTGGTGCTCGAGCAGCTGCGGTTTGCCTGGCAAGCGCAGGCTGATACGCTGCTCGACATCGCTGAGTTTTCTGTTGCGAGGCGCGAGCGTGTCTTTTTGCGGGGGCCATCAGGCTGCGGCAAAACGACGTTGTTGAATATTATCGCGGCTGTGCTTAAGCCACGATCAGGGCTGGTCGAGGTGGACGGGGTCGATCTGACTCAGCTCACCGGTGCCGCCTGTGATCGGTTCCGTGCTGATCATATTGGCCTGGTCTTTCAGCAGTTTAACTTGCTGCCTTTTCTCAGCGTTGCGGAGAATGTTCAGTTGCCGTGTCGCTTCTCTGCTTTGCGTCGTCAACGGGCGACGCAACACGGCCGCTCGCTGATGGAAGAGACCGAACGTTTGCTCGCGCAGATGAATATTCCGGCGGCGATGATGCACTCGAGGTCAGTGATGCATCTCAGCGTGGGGCAGCAACAGCGTGTGGCTGTCGCACGCGCGATGATTGGCAGCCCGGCATTGATTATTGCCGACGAACCCACGTCAGCGTTTGACAGCGACGTGCGTGAGGCGTTCCTCGCACTGCTGTTTCAGGAGGTTGAAGCAGCGGGGTCGTCCTTGTTGTTTGTGAGCCACGATGCGGGCTTGTCCGGCGCTTTTGATCGCATCGTCGATCTGCCGCAGATGAATCGCGCCTCACCTGCGATGGTTACCGGCGGGGTGTGACATGTTCGGTATTATTTGGAAGAGTTTACGCAACCGATGGTTAACCGCGATGTTGGCGGTGATCGGTATCGCCATGAGTGTTGCCTTGATCATGACCGTGGAGAAGGTCCGTCACGACACGCGCACGAGTTTTACGCAAACGCTGTCGGGGACAGACCTTGTCGTGGGTGCGCGCAGTGGTGCTATTCAGTTGTTGCTGTACTCGGTGTTTCGCATTGGCAACGCAACCAATAACATCAGCTGGGACAGCGTGAATGATATCGCCGCCCGCCCCAAGGTGGATTGGGTGGTGCCGCTGTCTTTGGGCGATTCGCACCGAGGTTTTCGCGTGCTGGGGACCAGCCAGTCTTATTTTACGCACTATGCGTATGGCAGTGGTCGGCGCTTAGCACTTGCCGATGGTGCCGTGTTTGATGATGTCTTTGATGCCGTGATTGGCAGTGAAGTGGCCCGTAAGCTCGGTTACACCCTGGGGCAGCAGATTGTCGTTGCACATGGGACGGGTAGTGTCGGGCTTGTAAAACATGATAAGCAGCCATTTCGAGTGAGCGGGATTTTAGCCCCGACAGGAACGCCGGTCGATCAGACTGTCCACGTGAGTTTAGAGGGTATAGAAGCCATGCACGTGGATTGGCAAAGTGGCATGAAAGCCCCTGGGCCAGGCACCAGTGCTGAAGAGATCCGAAAAATGGATTTACAGCCGCGTGAGGTGACAGCTTTGCTCGTCGGCTTGAAATCGCGTGGTACCGTGTTCAGTGAGCAGCGGGCAATCAATACCTATCGGGCCGAACCGCTATTGGCCATATTACCCGGCGTGGCATTGCAGGAGCTGTGGTCGTTGGTGGGGGTTGCAGAGAGCGCGCTGCTGATTGTTTCAGGTTTTGTCGTCTTGGCGGGCTTGGTCAATTTGATGTCGGTTTTGTTTGCGGGCTTGAATGAGCGACGGCGCGAGATGGCGATTTTACGTGCCAGTGGCGCGAGTCCACGACATGTTTTTTTCATGCTCAGTGGCGAGTCTGTTTTACTGACCGTGATGGGTGTTTTGTTAGGAGTTGGCTTGCATTATATGGTGATTGCCGTAGGCAGTGTTTGGGCCCAGGCAGAATTTGGTATCGGCTTAAACGTGAGCTTGCCTGGAGAAGGTGAGTGGCTGATATTGGCGGCGATTTTTGTGGCGGGTCTCTGCGCAGGTCTGTTGCCAGCGTGGCGAGCCTATAGTCAGTCGTTGTCAGACGGGATGATGCAGCGCTTGTAATCATGCAGCCATTCCGGAGTGTTGGAGGTAGCCTATGAAATTACGTTATCCATTCCTGGTGATTGTGGTCGTTGTGCCGTTGGCATTCACGGCGCGTGCCTGGTGGGGTAAGAGCGATACACGTGTGTCCGGTCCTCCTCAACCCTTGTCAGAATTGAATTGGGGGCAATTGGTGCCGGAGGACTTCATTCCGCCGCCAAACCCCTTGGCATCCATGACCCCCGAGGAAGTCGATAAGCTGCTAGATGGCAGCGAAGCCTCCAATTTACGGCTGGCAGAAATGGAAGCGCAACTGTCTTATGCGCCGATTGTGCCGCAACTGGATGGTTTGCGCGTGAAGATACCGGGGTATGTGGTGCCCTTGGAGTTTGACGAGCAAACTGAACTCGAAGAATTCCTCATCGTGCCTTACTACGGTGCGTGTATTCACACGCCGCCGCCACCAGCGAACCAAGTGATTCACGCTAACTCCGAAGAAAGCATCATCATCGACAATACCTACGACCCAATTTGGGCCATTGGCGTGATCAAGGCTGAGACGGTGCGAAGCGATGTCGCCGAGGCTGGTTACCGCCTAGAGATTGAACAAGTCCTGCCCTATTTGCCCTAGCTGCCGCCTCGTCTTGCGTCGGTTTCTCGTCACGTTGGCTAACACCTTTGGCTGATACCGCATCCGCAGAGGGTTTTTTATACTCTCTCCCGCTTATTGAGCCATAGCGCTGCGCTGGGCGTGTCTATTGCGCCTTCTTCCTGCTGCGTGTGGCTGATTGTATTGTGTAGTGACAGTGCTCGTAGCGAGCGCTGCCTTGGGATGGAGAGATGTATGTTCCGTATGCGTATTGGGTATCTTTTTGTGCTGTTGTTATCGTTATTGATGGTAGGTTGCAGCAGCGATTCTGACAGTGATTCTGACCCAGATGATAACGGTGAGTCGCCGACTGTCGGTGATGATCCGGCAGGTGGAGGCGATACGGATTCGGGCTCCGGAGGGAGCGACTCCGGTGGTGGCGACTCTGGCGCTGGCGGTGGTGACAGTAGCGGCGGCAG
>DOIU01000385.1 GCA_003511825.1 Gammaproteobacteria bacterium
CGCCGTCACCCAAAGCTTCCACTGTAAAATCAGCCATCAGGGATTTCGCTTTTTCTCTTCGGCGGCCACATTTTTGGCTCTCATTTCATTAATCAAACCATCAATGCCGGATTGAGAAATCCGTTGTGTGAAGGTGGACCGGTACGTCGAGACCAAATTGATGTTGTTCACATCAATGTCGTAGATCTGCCAGCGGTCATTTTTTTCCCGCAATTTATAATTGACCGGCACCCCTTTGCTACCAGGCTGCAAAAACACAGCACGAACCACCGCCCGATCAGCTCTTTTTTGCGGCTTGAACGGTTTGAACTCCATCTGCTGACCCGAATACAGGCTCAACGCCGACACGTAGGTATTGAGCAGTAACTGCTGGAACTCTTCCACCAACTGCCCACGCTGATCGGGCGTTGCCGTGCGCCAGTGCTTCCCGATCGTGAGCGCGGTCATCGCGTTAAAATCCAAATGCGGCAAGACCTTCTCGTCAATCACTGACTTCAGGTAACCGGGGTCATTTTCGAGTCGCTCTTTCTCCGTACCCAATAAGGTCATGATGTCGCGGGTGCTGGTCTCAATCAGCTCCTGCGCGGGATGCGCTTGCGCCGCCGTCGTGAACAACGCGGCAACCAAGAGCAACAATGTGTGTGTGATCAAGCGTTTCATCCTACTGTCTCCTCTCTCGCGCAAGCCTTCAATCACAAGCGCGATATTATTTACCGGCACTGCTGAACAGGTACTGACCGATCAGACGCTCCAGCACCATGGCTGATTGCGTGATCTCTATGACATCACCATCCGTGAGAAAATCCACATCGCCTCCAGGCTCCAGACCACTGTACTGCTCACACAGCAACCCCGCCGTGTAGATATTGGCCGACGTATCGAGCGGAAAGCTGTTGTATTGCTCTTGAATGTTGATCGTGACGCGCGCTTTAAAGGTGTCCATGTCATAATCAATGGACTCCACTTTACCGACCTGGACGCCGCCAACGGCAACTTGCGAGCGTACTTTTAACCCGCCAATGTCCTCAAAATAGGCTTCAACACGGTAGCCATTATCGCCGCCGAAGCTCGCCAGGTTACTGACTTGCAATGCCAGCATCACCAGGGCAGCAATCCCCAGCGCCATAAAAAAACCGACCAGAATTTCAATTGCCCGAGAATTCATTCCTGTTGCTCCAGACTCTATGCATTAAACATCAGGGCGGTGAGCAGAAAATCGAGCCCGAGTACCGCCAGTGACGCGTTAACAACGGTGCGCGTGGTGGCCCGACTCACGCCTTCTGATGTGGGTATACAATCAAACCCTTCAAAAATCGCAATCCAAGCAACCACCAAACCAAACACCACGGACTTGATCACGCCGTTCATCAAATCCATATTAAAATCGACGTTGGACTGCATCTGCGACCAAAACGCCCCACTGTCCACGCCGAGTAATTCGACGCCGACGAGGTAACCACCCAACACGCCCACCGCCGAGAACATGGCAGCCAACAAGGGCATCGCCACCACTGCGGCTAAAAAGCGCGGCGCGAAAATACGCTGGTACGGATCGACGGCCATCATCTCAAGCCCCGAGAGCTGTTCCGTCGCCTTCATCAGACCGATTTCCGCCGTCAAAGCCGAGCCGGCACGACCCGCGAACAACAATCCCGTCACAACCGGCCCCAGCTCGCGTAGCAGTGTCAATGCGAGCACAACGCCCAATGACTCTTCTGCATTAAAGCCAACCAGTGTGTTATACAACTGCAGTGCCAGCACCATCCCGACAAACAAGCCTGACACGATAATAATAATCAATGTCAGCACGCCAACGGAATAGATTTGGCGTATGACCAGTCCAGGCTTGAACACCAGCGAGCCCAAAGCCAGCAACAGCCGCGCCAGGAAAATATGCCCCCGCCCGAGACGTTCCAAAAAGCCAATACCGGTTTTGCCGAGTCCTTGTAATCTGTCAAGCATCACACGATCTCCGGCGCAAACAGGTCAGACTGGTAATCTGTCGCAGGGAATTGGAACGGCACAGGCCCATCCGCATCACCGCGCACAAACTGTTGCACCCAATCCGAAGAAGAGTGCCGAATGTCATCGGGTGTGCCACCTTCAACGACCACGCCGTCGGACACGATGTACACATAGTCTGCGATGGAAAGCGTCTCTTGAACATCGTGCGACACAATAATAGAGGTGAGATCCAAAGCCGAGTTCACCGTGTGCAACAGTTCAATCAGCACCCCCATGGAAATGGGATCCTGACCGGTAAAGGGCTCGTCGTACATAATCATGGTTGGGTCGAGCATGAGCGCTCGCGCCAATGCCACGCGGCGGGCCATTCCGCCCGACAACTCACCCGGCATCAAATCGCGCGCACCCCGCAAACCGACGGCATGCAAGCGCGTCAGCACCAGATGTCGTACAAGGCGTTCTGGCAGCGCCGTGTGTTCTCGCAATGGATAGGCGACGTTCTCAAACACCGACAAATCCGTCAGCAGCGCGCCGGATTGAAACAGCATCCCCATGCGCTTGCGCTCGGTATACAAGTCGCGTCGCGAAAGGCGATGAATATCTCGCTCATCAAAGTGCACCGTGCCCTGTGACGGCTTGAGTTGCGCGCCGATCAGCTTAAGTAATGTGGTCTTGCCGGTGCCGCTGGGTCCCATGATGGCGCAGATGCCACCGCGAGGGATATCCATGTTAATGCCACGAAATATCGCTCGGTTCCCACGCGAAAAATGCATGTCGCGAATTCGCACCAGAACGTCCGACATGGCTCCGTTGTTATTAGTCACGATTTCCTGATGATTCAGTCATTAAGGGCGGCCACAGTGTGTAAATTGCGCCGCCGGGGGTCAAGTCGCCAATGTAACAGTCTGAAACCAAGTTCAGCTCAGCAAACCGACGAGCTCCTCGATGCGCCTGATCAATTCAATATCTGTACCAGCATCTACAAACACAAGGTGCTGAGGTTGATCACTCGCCAACCAGTCAGGGACGCAGTTTTTCAGCGTTCGCAGGTCTTTCGCCGCGTCCGCAGAAACGAAGCTACAGTCTAGTGGCGCGATTTCGCCCGAGGTATGACAGGGTGGTAATTTGCCTATCGCGCCATCGAGCGCCATCG
>DOIU01000457.1:0-614 GCA_003511825.1 Gammaproteobacteria bacterium
CCTTAATAACTTTCGGCGATGGCGGGTAAGGGTTCTCATTGGTATTGAGCTTGATGTATTGCTGATCCTGCGGCTGCTCGCCGGGAACATAGGGGCTGAGTTGCCCCACCACGGGACTCCAGAATTTATCCATGAGGATTCCTACTGCTGGCATAAAGGCGATACACCGGCGACAGAGATCCCACATGTGCAGGTCACTGCGAGGGTGACAAACTGATGTAATGACCTCAATTATATCAGGTTTTTACACGCCGTCGGCAAAGGGAGGCGCGAGCACGCAATCCTCACAATAATTTGCAATGACGGCGTGTCAGCCTCCCGATAAGCTCAATAGCGCTTGGGGACGTAGAGCTCCTGCGGCAATACCGAGCGCTCGTACTCTGGATTAAACACGCGATTGGGCAGATCTGCGGACTCTCGATCCACATCGGTGTAGGGAACTTTATCCAGCAGGTGGTGGATGATGTTCAAGCGGGCGCGCTTCTTGTCGTTGCCTTCAACAATATACCAAGGCGCCTCGGGGATGTTAGTCCGCGCGAAGGTGTCTTCCTTGGCTTTGGTGTATTGCTCCCAGCGCACCCGCGATTGCAAATCCATCGGGCTCAGCTTCCACT
>DOIU01000457.1:929-2619 GCA_003511825.1 Gammaproteobacteria bacterium
CCATCGGGCTCAGCTTCCACTGCTTAAGCGGATCATGAATACGCATTAAGAAGCGCAATTGCTGCTCCTCATCCGTGATGGAGAACCAGTACTTGATCAAGCGGATACCCGAGCGCACGATCATTCGTTCAAACTCCGGCACATCTTGAAAAAACTGCTCAACCTGATCCTCTGAGGCAAAACCCATCACACGCTCAACGCCCGAGCGGTTATACCACGAGCGATCGAACAGCACGATTTCACCACCGCTGGGCAAATGGGGCACATAGCGCTGGAAGTACCACTGAGTTTGTTCGCGCTCCGACGGCTTGTTGAGCGCAACCACGCGACAGACACGCGGATTCAAGCGTTGCGTGATACGTTTAATCGCCCCACCCTTGCCCGCCGAATCGCGTCCCTCAAAAATCACCAAAATCTTTTCGCCGGTCTCTACGACCCAGTCTTGTAATTTAATGAGTTCAGATTGCAGCTTTAGCAGCGATCGAAAATACGTGTACCGATCCAGCGTATCAGGGTGTTTTTCTTTGTAGATTTTGCGCAGCTCCAATGACAGCGCAGGTTCGGAAATTTCCAGCTCAAAGTCTTCGTCCAGCGCATCCTCAAGCTCAGCCTTGAGCCAGTCATTGGTAGAATTGGTGATATCTTCCATTCTGAGTCTCCCGATAAAGAGTGGCGTAAAACAAGCATGTTGACACGCCTATCATAGGGGACGTCAAGAGTAATGTTGAGTGAAGATTGTGCTACAACGACGTCGTCTTGTGAGGCACCAAGGTGGGGGTGGGCTGCTCGAGCTGCCGATACACCAAGGTCGCAACATCGAGCAAAGCCGCGCGTTCGATGGCGCCAATAACGGCATAGCTGATGTCTTGGTCAAGCCAATAGAACACGTTCACGCCGTCTATCTCAGAAAACTGGAACGCCGTCTGCGTGGTGGTGAGGCTGCGTTGTGCATAGATCGTCACCCGCGTGCCGGCGGTGTCTTCAAACATCATCTGCGCTGCGGCGCCATCGGAGGATGGCAACAGCCGACCGCCCACCAGCTGATACCCCTCGGTCTCAAGACTCGGAATACGCAAGGGGTGCCCCAGTCGCTTCGACAACCATGCGACGAGGTGCTGCTCTTGATGTGCGCCGACTTCGACGGGGTGACGCACCTCGACGGTAAACACCTGGTGCGCCATCACCGCTGAGCGCGCGAGTGACTGCCGCAACGGCTGGCCATCATCGTGGATATCGTGCGCAAACCAGCCCGCCACCATGCCACACAGGACCAACACCACGGAGGCGGCAACGGCGACATACGCATGGCGTTGCCGCTGTAATATCGTTTCTGGACGCAGGTGATCGGGTGTGTGCTGCCATTGGCGGGTATCGTACTGCCGAGCAATCGCGAGGTTCTGTTGCTGCCAGCGACGCACTTTCTCGGCATCTTCCGGGTGCTCCTCTAACCAGGCTTCAACGGCCTGTCGGCGATCACCGCTGAGCTGCTGGTCTACGTAGGCGTGCAGATCCGATTCATTGATGTGTTTTGTCATCACTTCACCCGCTTTAACACGGGAGTGGGCTGCCCGCTCATGAGAATGTGTAATTTATCCCTGGCACGCGCAAGACGTGACATGACCGTGCCCACAGGAATGCCTAAAAGCTTGCCAACCACATTGTAACTCATACCTTCCAGAGCCAGTCGCAG
>DOIU01000095.1 GCA_003511825.1 Gammaproteobacteria bacterium
GCCCACTTGCAGGCGATCGCTCCGTACGATGTCGCGCCCATCGTCCGCCCGGTGACGGGTGACACGGCACTGCTCAAGCAACTACTCGATATCGGCGTGCAAACCCTGCTGGTACCGATGGTGGAAGACGCAGATCAAGCCGTTGCCTTGGTGCGCGCGGTGCGCTACCCGCCTCAAGGCATTCGCGGCTTGGGCACCTCCTTGGCGCGTGCGGCGTGCTGGAACGGTATCCCCAACTACCTGACTGAGGCCAATGATCAAATCTGTCTGCTGGTGCAGGTCGAGACACGCTCGGCGATGGATAACCTTGACGCCATCCTCGCCGTCGACGGGGTCGATGGCGTCTTTATCGGCCCGTCGGATTTGTCGGCGTCGCTCGGGTATATCGGCGATGCCGGGCATCCCGAGGTGGTGCGCATCATCACCGACGGGCTAAAGAAAATCCGCGCCGCCGACAAATTCGCCGGCCTGCTCTCGCTGGACCCCGGCTTGAGCCAGACCTACGTCGAAGCAGGCGCCAACTTTGTCGGCGTCGGCGTCGATACACTGTTACTCGCGCAAGCCGCCCGACAACTGGCCAAACGCGTCAAGGGCGAAGATGACGCCCGCCCCGAAAAGCCGCAAGCCGGCTACTGATTCACTAACGATGAGAACGCCGATATGACTGAAAACCTGGTCAGCAGCAAGCTGGTCTGTGTCGCGCTCAATGACACCACACAGCGCGCCGCGATGGCGGCTGCGTTCACCGACGCACCTTACAAACAAGCGCCCACGCAGCCCGTTCTTTATTACAAGCCGAGAAACACCTGGAACACACACGGTCAAGTCGTGCCTTGGGCCATCGGCGGCGATGGCGGCGCAGCGGATGCCATGGTTGTCGGCGGCAGCCTCGGTGTTGTCATCGGGAAAACGGCTTGCCGCGTCAGCGCGGAACAGGCGCTCAGTTACGTGCAGGGTTACACCCTGGTTGCCGATTACTCCCTACCGGAAGTCAGCTACTACCGGCCTGACATTCGTGGCAAATGCCAAGACGGCACCGCGCCGGTCGGCCCACAGGTGACAACGGCCGACGCCATTACCGACCCTGATGCGCTGGAGGTATTGGTGCACGTGAATGGCGCCTGCCAAAGCCACTTCCCGCTCAGCAGACTGCACGACAACGTGGCCAACATCATCGCCAAGCTCTCGCACATCATGACGCTGCAACCGGGTGAAGTGATCGCAACCGGATTCTGCGGCGAGCGCACGCCCGTGCAGCCGGGTGACACCGTTGCGATTGAGATCGGCGCCATCGGCACACTGGTAAATACCCTCGGAGAACGCGCGGCATGAGACACGCACGCATTAAACACAACGACCGTGTACTCAAGGTCACTCTGGACGAGACGGATCAACTGCTGGATACCAACGGCCAGCCCCTTGGCCTGCACGCGAATGACGAGGGCTTTGAATGGCTCTCCCCCGTCGCCGAACCCGGCACCATTTTCGCGCTCGGCCTCAACTACGCAGATCACGCTTCAGAACTGGCGTTTGAGCCGCCCAAGGAGCCGTTGGTGTTCCTCAAGCACGCCAACTGCATCACCGGCCACAAACAAACCAGCTACCGCCCTGACAACATCGACTTCCAGCACTATGAGTGCGAGTTGGTCGCGGTCATCGGCAAAACGGGTAAGCACATTCAGCGAGAGGACGCGCTGGACTACGTCGCGGGCTACACCATCTGCAACGACTTCGCGATTCGCGACTACCTGGAAAACTACTATCGCCCGAATCTGCGCGTGAAAAGCCGCGACTCGCTGATGCCGCTTGGCCCCTGGTTGGTTGACCGTGACGATGTGCCAGACGTCAGCGATCTGCGTTTAACCACACACGTCAATGGTGAGCTGACGCAGGAAGGCACCACCCGCGATATGATCTTTGATGTGCCTTTTCTGATCGAATACCTCAGCGCCACGATGACACTGAATCCGGGCGATATGATTGCCACCGGCACGCCCAAGGGATTAAAAGACATGCAGCCTGGCGATGTCGTGCGCTGCGAAGTGGAGCGCATCGGCGCTCTGGAAACACGCATCGTCAGTGAACAAACCTACTACGGCACCCATTACTGAATTTCGTCGGAGAATGCAATGAGCGACACACTCGACACCAACCTCTCGCGCGCAAACAACTACCTGGCGCGATTTCGCGACACCACGACGCCGCATCTGATTAACGGGGACTTCACCCTCGGCGACAGCGGCGAAACGTTTGACAATACAACCCCGACAGATAACTCCCCGATCGGCACGATTGCCAAGGGCTCCGTTACCGATATGGACGCGGCCTGCACCGCCGCTGACGCGGCCTTCAACGACTGGTGTGATATGCCGGGCGCTGAACGTCGCAAGCTGTTGCACGCCTTTGCTGATCGCTTGGTTGAGCGCGCTGATGAAATTGCGCTGGTGGAGTCCATGGACTGCGGCCAAGCCATTCGCTTTATGAAGCAAGCAGCTGTGCGCGGCGCGGCAAACTTCCGCTTCTTTGCTGACAAAGCACCCGAAGCGCAGAATGGCCTTGCCCTGCACCAGGCCGAACACACCAACTTTACCGTGCGTCGCGCCATCGGCCCGGTCGGCATCATCACGCCGTGGAATACACCGTTTATGCTCGCGACCTGGAAGATCGCGCCCGCTCTGGCCGCCGGCTGTACTGTCGTACACAAACCGGCCGAGCTGTCACCGCTGAGTGCACACCTGCTCGCCGAGATTGCTGCCGAGGTCTTACCCAAGGGCGTGTGGAATACGGTTCACGGCTTTGGTGAAACCGCCGGCAAACGCCTGACCGAACACCCGGCCATTCGCGCCGTTGCCTTGGTCGGCGAAAGCGCCACTGGTGCACATGTCACTCGCCAAGGTGCCGATACGCTCAAGCGTATGCATCTGGAACTGGGCGGCAAAAACCCCGTGATTGTGTTTGACGATGCCGACTTTGAACGCGCGCTGGATGCCGTTGTGTTTATGATTTACAGCCTGAATGGCCAGCGTTGCACCTCGTCCAGCCGCCTGCTGCTTCAGCGCGGTATTCGCGACAAGTTCCTGACCGCGCTGGAAGCCCGCGTGAAAAACCTGCGCGTTGGCCACCCCTTAGACCCGAACACCGAGGTGGGCCCGCTGGTACACACCGAGCACTGTGAAAAAGTCATGAGCTATATGGACATCGCGCGTGAAGACGGCGCGACAGTGGCCGTGGGTGGCGAGCGCGTCACAGGCGACGACCAGGGTGTGTCCGCCGCCGGGAACTACGTCCAACCCACCCTGTTCACACAGGCGGACAACAGCATGCGCATCGCCCGAGAAGAAATCTTTGGCCCGGTGCTCACGGCCATTGACTTTGACACCGAGGAAGACGCAATTCGCCTGGCCAATGACACAGAATACGGCTTGGCGGGCTACATCTGGACTGAAAACACCGGCCGCGCCATGCGCCTGGCAAAACACGTCGAAGCCGGTATGCTGTGGGTGAACTCCGAGAACAATCGCAACCTGCCCTCGCCGTTTGGTGGCGTGAAGATGTCCGGCATTGGCCGCGATGGTGGCGATTGGAGTTTTGACTTCTATATGGAGACCAAAAACGTCTGCGTCGCACACGGCACGCACCGCGTGCCTGTGTTGGGCAAATAGCCGCGACCCATCAGTGGCCCCGTGACACGGGGCCACTGTCAAACCCATCCTCCGTAAAACACCCTAAGCACTGAACCGCGCCCTCCAAAATTCAAGAAGTCAACGTCCACCGCTGTTCACGCGGCTGACATTTGCGGAAATCGCGACAGCCTGAATGATGCCGATCCGACTGCTTTTTTCACCGCACTAAAACGCACACCGGCGACACCGCAAAACAGCACCGAGATCATCGCCGATAGACGCACCACAACACCGCGCTCCCCCCTTCACGTGCGCCGCCAGCGGGCGTTTTCATTTTGAGACAATCGCGTTATTGACGCGTTTTTGGCAACATGATAGCGTCGGAAACGTGTATCCCAGATACACACTCAAGCTTGGCCCGGCAGCGAGCACCGCCACGGTCCCATAGACGAACTCCATCGTTAACAAAACTAACCGCGCAAGCCACAGCGCGAATGGGTCCATCAACGTGCCATAGCCGCCTCTGCCACGCTCCCGCAACCACAGGGAATCGCCTGTATCACAGGCTAGTTCGGTATTCGGCCACTGCGCCGATTGATGCGTTCAATGAGTGTTAACAGGCCCTGTGACCTTGTGTGAGGAGGATAGCCCCATGCTAAGCTATGAAGAGTGGAATTGCGCACTCCTTAACAACTGCGGCAATTACTACAGCAAACGCGGCGAAGTCCCCCCCCGGCGCCCCCAGCATTTTTACTATGCATAACCGCTTTGGCGTGGGTATCGCCGAAATCCATTGTGCCGTTGACCACATTGATCGTACACCCGTCGGTATTCGGCGCGATGATGCAGAATACCTGTTCCTGCTCTGCCAACGCGAAGGCACTATGGGGCTGACGCATACGGGTAACGACGGGCTGCTCCAACCCCGGGAAATCGTGCTGATGGACTCAACGCGTCCCGCTAAGATGCACTTCAGCAGCAAGCCGGTTTCTTTTTTGTCTGCACATTTGCCCAGAAGCCGCTTTCTTCAAGAGCACGGTATGCCAGATATCGGGCGCAAAATCGGTGTAGACCACCCGTTGCATGCGAGCTTGTTCAATATGATGACCAGCTCGACAGAGCATAGCCCCGCAAGCAGTGACCATTTACTGTTGGATCTCGTAGCGCTCTCCTTTGACAGCCGCCCTGCACTGCCTGACGCAACGCGTATGCGCGACAAGTACAATCGGTACGAATTGATCTGCTCGGTGGTTGATCAGAACCTGTCTCGCGCCGATTTGTGTGTTGATGCTCTGGCCACCATGGTCTGCTTGTCTCGGCGGCAACTGCAGCGTGAATTCCAGGACCACGACACCACGTTCACGCAGTTCATCCAAGGGCGTCGCTTGAATTTTGTTGCCGAGTCATTACGCCAAGCCGTTTACCATCGACGGTGCCCGACGATTTCTAAGCTCGCCTATCTCGCCGGTTTCGGGGATCTGTCGCATCTCAATCGGGTCTTCAGAGATCGCTATGGTCTCTCACCCCGCAACTACTTCAAACAACAGTTGCAGTACGCCGAGACACTCTGACCTTGCCGTGCACGATGACGGCCAGAGCACCACACAACGACGACAAGTCGCGCCCCTGTACCCAACGAGATGACGTCGCAAGGCATTCAACAACCGGTGAACTATCCATTTGCTGTTTGTTACTCTTCCAATAACCAATCATGAAACCCTTGCGCAATGGGGCGTTTAAGATGTGCCGAAGGAGAGACAACATAGTAGGCTTGCGAGCAGCTCAGCGCCTGATCAAAAGCCACGGCAAGGCTACCTGATTGAATCTCTGCCTCAACCAGATCTCGGCACCCCAATACAACTCCATGACCTGAAACTGCCGCCTCAAGTGCCAGCAAACCATTGCCAAAACGCTGCTCTCGCAAGGGTTTGGTCACCGTTTTTCCGACGCTTTGAAACCATGCTGTCCATCCGGGAGGATTGTCGAATCGTGAGAAGGTATTGTCGGCTATCAGCGGATAATCCATTAAGGCATCATAAGACGTCAGCTGTGCTAACATGCCGGGCGTACACATGGGCATCATATCGAGCTGCATCAGCAGTCGACTGTCCAGATCAGCATACTCCCCAAACCCCAATCTGACAGAGATATCAACGCCTGCCCGCTTGAACGCTCCCTCATTGAGCGTACTGTCTGGCGCAAAATCCACCGTATTAAGGCTTGCCTGCAACCTGACTTCCGCCTCGGGATAGCGATGATAGACAATATGCAAGCGTGGCACGATCCATTTAGTCGCCAGCAGTGGCTCCGCGCAGACGGTAATCACCCACTTGGACTCGCCGTACATCCGAAGCTGATCGACCGCACCCTCTAGAGCACCAAAGCCCTCTTGCAATCTGGCCAGCGCGGATCTGGCCGCCGGGGTTAAACTCACCCTTCGGTGATGCCTTACGAACAGTTGTACTCCCAGGTAGTCTTCCAGGGCTTTAATCTGATGACTGATGGCAGCGGGCGTGACATGTAACTCTTTGGCGGCGGCGACAAAGCTTTTGGTTCTCGCTGCAGCTTCAAGATACGACAGTGCGGTCAGATGAGGAATTCGCGCCATATGATTCGCCTATGCAGAGTGGACGAGAGAACTGCGTCTTTGTTTAACGTGTTGTGGATAGCCGTTGACGCAGTGAATATTTCTGAATTTTTCCTGTCGAGGTAACAGGTATTTCCTCAAAATATACTCTTTTTGGCGCTTTAAAGTGTGCGATATTGTCTCTGCAATACCTGATTAATTCAGCTTCTGACAATTGACTGTCTGCCTGCAGCTGAACAAAGGCTACTGGCACCTCCCCCCACTTGGCATCAGGCGCGGCGACAACGGCCGCCAGCTCGATGTCGGGGTGACGCAGTATGACCTCTTCGACTTCCATGGAAGAAATGTTCTCACCCCCGGAAATAATGACGTCTTTTGATCGGTCACGCAGCTTGATATAGCCATCGGGTTGAACCACGGCCAGATCGCCAGAGCGAAACCATCCGCCCGAAAATGCCTCAGCGGTGGCTTTTGGATTGCGCAGATAGCCTTTCATGACGATATTGCCTTTGAACATCACCTCTCCGATCACGCTGCCATTGGCGGGTACTGGTTGCAGCGTGACAGGATCAAGCACCGCGACTTCTTCCTCAAGCGGATAGGTGACGCCTTGCCTGCCATTGAGTTCGGCGCGCCGGTCTCTGGGAAGCTCAGACCATACCGGCTGCTTGAGGCACACGGTCGCAGGGCCATAGGTTTCGGTCAGCCCATAGACATGGGTGAGTTCAATACCTGTGTATTCCATCTTTTCCAACAATGCAGCCGAGGGCGCTGCCCCGGCAATGAGTCCGGAAACCTTATGGCCAATTTTACCGAGCAGGTTTTCGAGGCACTCGGCGATCATTGAATGCACAATGGGCGCGCCACAGTAGTGTGTCACCTGATGGCGCTGTATAAGCTCAACCACGTGATCTGGATCGATACGGCGCAAACAGATATTGGTACCTCCAATGACCGCCATCGTCCAGGGAAAGCACCAACCGTTGCAATGAAACATTGGCAACGTCCATAAGTAGGTGACATTTTCTGGCAGATTCCATGACAAGACATTGCTGACAGCATTCAAATAGGCACCCCGGTGATGAGACACAACCCCTTTCGGATTGCCGGTTGTGCCAGACGTGTAACCCAGAGCGATGGCATCCCACTCATCAGCGGGAAGGTGCCATCCCACGTTGTTGTCCGCTTCACCCAGCAGTTGCTCATACTCGTGATTGCCCCAGCGCGACTGTTCCCCCACATCGCTGTCGAGCACGTCAATAACGATGGGCGGCGGGCCTTCGAGCCGGTCGAATGCGCGCTTCACGACACCGTGGAACTCAGGATCTACCAGCAGAACCCGAGTATGACTGTGGCTGAGTATAAACGCGATAGCCTCGGCATCCAGACGGATGTTAATCGCATTGATCACCGCGCCAACCATCGGGATACCGAAATGCGCTTCATAAATGGCCGGGACATTCGGCAACATCGTCGCAACCGTATCGCCGCGCTGAACACCCAGGGTGGTCAGTGCAGAAGCCAGCCTTGAACACCGTGAATAAGTCTCACGCCAACTGTATTGACGCGTGTTATACACAAGCGACACACGATTCGCATAAACGGTTGACGCACGCTTTAAGAAGCTCAATGGCGACAACGGCACGCAGTTGGCTGGGTTCTTCGCGAGGTCTTCATTAAACCAACATCGTCTGGACATGTAGATTCCTCTGTAATGCAATTTCCGGTATTCGGTGACTACGTCCAAACGGGGTCTCTTTTTTCCAGGAAGGCATCCACACCTTCACATGCATCTTTCTCCATCATGTTGTTAGCCATGACGTCTGCAGCATATTCATACGCATCGCGCACTGGCATTTGGCGCTGTCGGTGGAACATCGATTTCCCGAACCGAATGGCCGAAACGCTTTTGCTCAAAATCATGTTCAACTTTTGTTGGACGGCATCGTCAAGTGCGTCATCGGGTACGACAGTATTGATCAACCCCCAGTCCAGCGCCGTCTCCGCACCGATAAACTTAGCCGTGATGAGCATTTCGAACGCCCGTTTGCGAGAGATGTTACGACTCAAA
>DOIU01000134.1:0-2781 GCA_003511825.1 Gammaproteobacteria bacterium
CGATGAGACCCCCATCGCCACCCAGTAAGGCTTTGGTTGAACACATTTCGGCGCACATGGGCAGTTTGCCCTCTGCAAGGCGATTAGCGCCGTACTTTTCCTGTTCAGCGGCTGAGTTGTCGTCTTCCGGGCCACCCGCACAGAACGTGCATTTATCCATTTTTCCGCGCACCCCAAATGCGGTTTTCTGTGGGTACTGAGGCGCACCAAAGGGACAGGCATAGAAACAATAGCCACAGCCAATGCACTGATCTTTGTCATGCAGCACCACGCCATCATCGGTGGTGTAAAAGCAATCGACGGGACATACCGCCTTGCAAGGTGCATCAGTACAATGCATGCATGCCACCGAGATGGATTTCTCGCCGGGCTCGCCATCATTGAGCGTAATCACGCGACGGCGGTTAACCCCCCAAGGCACCTCGTTTTCATTTTTGCATGCCGTTACACAGCCATTGCACTCGATGCAGCGCTCGGCGTCACACAGGAACTTCATTCTAGCCATTTCAATTCTCCAGTATTGCCGTTACGCAGGATAAATTTTGCAGAGCGTGCACTTAGACTCTTGCATCTGCGTCACCGAATCATACCCGTAGGTGAACACCGTATTTGCCGCTTCACCCAGCACGTAGGGATCGGAACCCTTCGGGTACTTGTCGCGTAAGTCTTTGCCTTGCATATGCCCAGCAAAGTGGAAAGGTGAAAACACAACCCCGGGGGCAACTCGGTCGGTGACCATGGCCTTGACGCGGATGCGACTGCCCTCTGGCCCTTCCACCCAAATCGCCATGCCGTCCTGAATATTGTTATTGTTGGCATCAACGGGGTTGATCTCAGTGAACATCTCTTGCTGCAACTCTGCCAACCAGGGATTAGACCGCGATTCGTCACCGCCCCCTTCATACTCAACCAATCGCCCACTGGTATGAATCAGCGGAAAGTCATCGGCATAGTTCTTCGCCTGAATCGATTGATAACGGACCGGCAAGCGGTAGTGCGACTTGCGGTCTTCGTAAGTCGGGTATTTCTCGACCAGATCGCGACGGTTGGTATACAGCGGTTCACGGTGGATCGGCACCGGATCAGGGAAGGTCCACACCACGGCGCGCGCTTTCGCGTTGCCAAACGGAGCGCACCCGTGTTTGATCGCAACGCGCTGAATTCCCCCCGAGCGATCTGTCTTCCAGTTCTTGCCATCGGCAAGCGCTTTTTCGTCGGCGGTCAGATCGTCCCACCATCCGAGCTTCTTCAACAGATCCGCAGTAAACTCCGGATGCCCGTCGCCAATTTCGTTGCCGACCGGCGCGGAGCCCTCAGCAAGCAGGGTTTCACCATTGCGCTCCACCCCGAAGCGGGCGCGGAAGTTCAGCCCGCCTTCTGCGACTGGTTTGGACGTATCATAAAGCAACGGCGTCCCCGGATGCTTCATCTCGGCCGTACCCCAGCAAGGCCATGGCATACCGTAGTAATCGCCATTCGCCGGCCCACCTTCCGCCTTGAGCGACGTGGTATTAAAGGTATGCCAGTTCTGTTGATGCTGCTTCAAGCGCTCAGGTGACTGCCCGGTGTAGCCGATCGTCCACATGCCTTTATTGAACTCGCGGGTGATGTCTTCAATGACTGGCTCGTCATTATTTACCGCGATGTGCTTGCACAGTTTGTCGGCGTAACCGAACTTCTTGGCAAACTTATACATGATGGTGTGATCGGGCAGAGATTCAAACAGTGGCTCAATGATGCGATCTCGCCATTGCAGGCTGCGATTGGAGGCCGTGACCGAACCGTGGGTCTCAAACTGCGTGGTGGCCGGCAACAGATAGGTGCCGTCTTTGCGGTCATGCATTACGGCGCTCGCTGTCGGATACGGATCAATGATGACCAGCATGTCCAGCTTTTCCATCGCCTTCTTCATCTCAACACCGCGTGTTTGTGAGTTCGGTGCATGCCCCCAAAGGAACATCGCCTTCACATTGTCGCGCTGCGCGAAGAGGTTTTTATCTTCAAGTACAGAGTCTATCCAGCGAGACACCGGCACTCCCGGCGTATTCATCGGCGTAACAGGCTTGCCTTTTTTCTCCTCGTAGCTGTCTTGATCGAATCGGGTTTTCACCCACTCGTAATCCAAGTCCCACACTTTCGACCAGTGCTTCCAAGCACCTGCGGATAAACCGTAGTAGCCCGGCAATGAGTGAGACAGCACGCAGAAGTCGGTCGCACCTTGCACGTTATCGTGTCCACGGAAAATATTAGCACCACCGCCGCTCACGCCCATATTGCCCAAGGCAAGCTGGAAGGCGCAGTAGGCTCGCGTATTGTTGTTGCCAATGGTGTGCTGCGTGCCGCCCATACACCAGATAAATGTTCCAGGCTTGTGCTTTGCCATCAACTCAGCCGCTGCGCGGACTTCTTTTTCCGGCGCGCCCGAAACACGCTCGACTTCGTCGGGGGTCCACTTGGCGACTTCGGCACGCACATCATCCATACCGTACACGCGCTGGCTGATGAATTTTTTATCTTCCCAGCCGTTTTCGAAGATATGCCACATCATGCCCCAGATCACCGCGACATCACTGCCAGGACGAATGCGCATGAACTGGTCAGCATGGGCCGCCGTACGGGTGTAGCGCGGGTCAATCACCAGCATCTTGGCGCCGTTTTCCTTCGCCCTGAATAGATGCTGCAATGACACCGGATGCGCTTCTGCCGGGTTACTGCCGATGAGCAGCATGGCTTTACTGTTGTGGATATCGTTGTAGGAATTGGTCATGGCGCCGTAGCCCC
>DOIU01000134.1:3098-3781 GCA_003511825.1 Gammaproteobacteria bacterium
TGGTCATGGCGCCGTAGCCCCAGGTGTTAGCCACACCCGCGACCGTGGTCGAGTGACAGATGCGCGCCTGGTGGTCGACGTTGTTCGTGCCCCACAGGGCGGCAAATTTTCGGAACAGATAGGCCTGCTCGTTATTGTATTTTGCAGATCCTAGCCAATAGACCGAATCAGGCCCAGACTGTTTCCGGATGGCGAGGACTTTTTCGCCGATTTCGTTGATTGCGTCGCCCCAACTCATCCGAGTCCACTTGCCATTCACCATTTTCATGGGGTACTTCAGACGACGCTCGCCGTGCCCGTGCTCCCGCACCGAAGCACCCTTGGCGCAATGTGCGCCCAGATTGATAGGATGGTCAAACGCGGGCTCTTGGCCGGTCCAGACGCCATTTTGCACTTCTGCGTATATGCCACAGCCGACAGAACAGTGCGTGCAAATTGAGCGCACGGTCGTGGTCTTGCCGGTTGCCGCAGCAGGTTTCACGGCCTCGGCCTTTTTCATCATACCCGGCGCCAACCCTGTCGCGAGTGCGGCGCCCCCCCAGCGCCAAACCCGAGGTTTGCAAAAAACGCACGCCGGTTTTGCCGGCGCCCGGTAAACGCCCCCACTGACGCAGACGTGTCTTGGCTGTGTTGATCAGTTGTTCGAGAGAGTTTCATGGCACACCTCGTTATGCGGATAGCGT
>DOIU01000134.1:4112-4245 GCA_003511825.1 Gammaproteobacteria bacterium
TTGTAGTAAGCGCGAATATGATCCGTCTCATGGTAGCCGAGCTGTTTCTTCTGCTCGGGCGTCTGCTGCAGGTCTTCATTGTCTTCCGATGCCACGCCTGCGGTCGCGGCGAGCACACTCGCACCGCCGCCGA
>DOIU01000026.1 GCA_003511825.1 Gammaproteobacteria bacterium
AATGTCCAGTGTCTTACCCGGCTCGACCGTGTAACTGTCATCTTGGCTCAGCGGTGCGGGAACAATCGTTAAGGTGACCGTTGCCGATCCACGTTCGCCTGCCGCATTGACGGCGTCGTAAACAAAGCTGTCAGAGGTTGCCTCCAAGGCATCGCTGCGGTACTGAAAGCTACCGTCCTCTGCCAGGGCAAAGCTGCCCGGTGCAGCCTGGCTCGGTGCTGACACCAGCTCAGCGCGCAGATCACCGCCCGTATCGTTGGCCAACACGCCGTCGGCCGTGCCGATGGTGGTGAGCACACCCGCACCCACGGTGTAGCTGTCATCGCCCGCTGAAAGCAACTCGCCATCGTCACCCGAGCCACCACCACAAGCCATCAAAAGCGCGGCGGTGGCGATAGTGAAGACGCGATGCGTGTGGCGGTAACGGGCATGAGTAGACTGGGACATGGCGGCGGGCCCCTCGAGGTGTAAAGCGACCCGGACTATCCTGAATTCAATTCATGCGCTTGGCAATAATAATGAGGGCTAAAGCTGGTTGTATTTCGCAATAAAGCGCTCCACCGCACCTTCAGACAAGGGGCCAGGGTTGTTGCCGATCAATTCGCCGTCGGGGGTGTAGAGCAAGTAGGTTGGTGTTCCGCGCAAGGATTCGGTGGTGGCAACTTCATAGCTCAACTCCACATCGCCAATACGCCCAATCAGATTAGGGAAGGCGGTCGGATGTGCATCCAGATAGTGGATGACATCGTCTTGGTGCTCTGGGCCGTCCAGCGCAATGCCCAACACGCGAGCCATGCCATCTTGATGCTTCTGATGAAACGCCGAAATCTTGGGCTTTTCCATCGAACAGACCGGGCAATTCGTGGCCCACAACATGACCAATAACCAATGCCCCTCACCGACATAATCGCTGAGATGAACAGTCTCTCCCTCAAGGGTCTGCAGTGGCAGCTCGGCCGCCTGCACCGTGCCAATCAGCACGCCACTGATGAGCATGAAGCCCAGCCCTACGCCGTGTAATCGTTTTCTCATCCAAGGCATTGCTCACCTTCTCGAACATGTGTGACTTGATTGGGTCTGACCTAATGAACAGGCTGTGGTTCCCGTCGGGATTCTTGTTTGCCGACCGTCTTGCAGAATGTTCACCCGCGGTGCGTGCGCCGACGGCTATAGTGTGGCCTTTGAGGCAACGCTAAATCGCGGATTTGGCAGGGTATCTGCCTGAGAAAACTGTTGGCTGGACGTCACCGGCCGCCCTGAATGACACATTGCTATGAACACGCAGTTACACGTTCTATGGATGCCTGATGACCACCCCGCGTGGTCTGTCCTGCCTCAGGCTGCGCGCTGATTCACCGATGTTTTACCGCTGGCGTCTCCCCCCTCTTTTTTGCGTGATATGCCTATGGCTGATGCCGTGGGCACCCGCTGCTGCGGAGGTCATCTTCGCCGTCAAGGGGGTCAACGATACCTTGCGCACCCAGATCACGCGCTATGTCGGCAAGCCTGCCGGCGATACGCCGACGGATGTCCGCATTTTTATCAGCGATCTGCCCACGGAAATCGAAAAAGCGCTGCAAGCTGTTGGCTACTACAACAGTCGTGTGCAGGTGTCTCAGCAGCGTCAGGTCCGCGATGATGAGGACGTGCGTCATAGCGTGACAGCAGACGTCGAGGCCGGGCCGCCCACACGCATCGAAACACTGCGCATCCGCGTCTTTGATGACGGGGGTGATATCACGACCGGCCCGTTCAAAGACTTTGCCCAGTCACTCACGCTGCGACGCGGGGATGTTTTTAATCATGGCCAGTACCAGACGGCCAAAGACGCCTTCTTTGCGCACGCGCAAGACCAGGGCTATTTTGATGCCGCCTTTACCCAATCACGCGTAACTGTTAACCGACAACAGAACACCGCGAGTGTAGATATCGCCTTCCATACCGGTCCGCGCTATCGCCTGGGCGAAGTGCGCTTCAGCGACACGCTGTTCAGCGATACGTTCTTACAGCGTTGGGTGCCGTTTAGCAGCGGCACACCGTATCGCGCTGCCCTGATCGCCGATCTGACAAGGCAATTGCAATCCAGCGGCTACTTTTCGCGCGTGCGCGTGGAGTCGCTGCGGGATGAAGCCGTCGATCTTCGCGTGCCGCTGCAGGTAACCCTCGCCCCCGAAGCCAGCAACAATGTCGGCTTTGGTATTGGCTTCGCCACGGATACCGGCCCCCGAGCGCGGATGACATGGCGTCGCCCCCATCACAATCGTCATGGCCACTCCCTGGATCTCTCCACCGGTATTTCCGAAGTGCGCCAGGTGCTCGCCGCACAATACAAGATCCCCCGCAAACAACGTCCGCAGACGGATTACTTTGGCATTGACGTGGGCGCGCAAAACGAAGACACCGAAGACACCCTAAGCCAACTGCGCACCCTGAGCGTCAAACGCGTGCGCGAGACGAGCGCGCGGTGGCAAGAGAGCGTGTTTGTGCGTTGGGAACACGAGAAATTTGAGGCCGCCGGTGAAGACAGTGACACCATCGATCTGTTGCTGCCGGGCGTCAGCTGGTCGCGCACACGCGTAGCGTGCG
>DOIU01000437.1:0-126 GCA_003511825.1 Gammaproteobacteria bacterium
GCGGCCTCTTCGTCACAGGTGGCGAGAAACTGCAGATACAACGGGAAGTAGTCGGGTAATTCCCGTGCATCAAGCTCAAGCCCGGCATTGTGGTATTGTGCCAACAGATCGACCATGGCCTGGCCG
>DOIU01000437.1:277-5435 GCA_003511825.1 Gammaproteobacteria bacterium
TGACCGAGGTTTTAGTGCAGCGCGGCCACGATGTGCGCGTGCTCGGATAGATGCGCGGTCGCCTCCTGCAAGGGCAGGATGGAAAGGAACTCCAGAAAGAGCGGCAGGAAATCGGGAAGCTCTCCCGGCGCCAGTTCCAGGCCGTGACGGGCATAGAGTGCCTTCAGATCGACCATGGCCTGGCCGCGCGCCCGTGACTCGCCGTGTACGTGCTCAAACAGCAACAGCGAGACCGCACGCCCGCGATCAAAGGTCTCCACATAGTCTGCTTGGATATCCAGCAGCTCGGTGTCGCGCAGTCGTCGAATAAAGTCCATTAAGGACTGGCGCTGCTCGGCGGGTATGCGACCTTCGTCGCGTATGACGCAGACCATCGCGTCCGCTGCTTCCTGCAGATCGGTACAGGGGTAATCGAGCACGCGTGCGATCACAGCCAGGCTGCGCAGATTGGGGTTGATGGTGGATAAATGGGTCATAGCTTCAATGCCTCCCGATCGACGAATGCGATCTTATGTACCCGTGTGTTGCTGGACTTGGTGTCGCCAAACAGATTGAAGTCGCTGCTGCCGGTGCTGTGGCCACAACCGTCACCAAAGCTGAAGCCGCAGGTGCCTTTTTCGGGAAAGGCTTGGCGCGCCAACTCGCGATGGCTGGTCGGGATCACATAACGGTCTTCGTAGTTGGCGATGGCCAAGTAGCGATACATCTCTTCGGCTTGTGCTTCAGTGAGGCCCACTTGCTCCAGCGAGCGCGTGTCGTGCATGCCTTCAACGGTCTGCGCACGCTTGTATTGTCGCATCGCCATCAAGCGCTTGAGCGCGAGCGCAACGGGCCGCTCGTCGCCGGCCGTCAGTAAGTTGGCGAGATACTGCAAGGGGATACGTAAGCTGTCGACGTCGGGCAATACGCCGTCATAACCAACCTTGCCGGACTCGGCCGCCGACTGGATGGGGGACAGCGGCGGAACATACCAGACCATCGGCAGGGTACGGTATTCAGGGTGCAGCGGCAGCGCCAGTTTCCAGTCCATGGCCATCTTCCAGACCGGCGACGCACGTGCGGCTTTCAATACATTGTCGGGAATACCGTCTTTTTGTGCCTGTGCGATGACCGCTGGATCAAACGGGTCTTGGAAGACCTCCAGCTGTTTCTCATAGAGATCCTGGCTGTTACTGGTGGCGGCAGCTTCCTGAATTTTATCGGCATCGTAGAGCAACACGCCCAAGTAGCGGATGCGGCCGACGCAGGTTTCGGAACAGACGGTCGGCATGCCGCTTTCAATGCGGGGATAGCAGAAAATGCACTTCTCTGACTTACCGGACTTCCAGTTGTAGTAAATCTTTTTGTAAGGACAGCCGCTGACGCACATGCGCCAGCCACGGCATTTGTCCTGGTCGATCAAGACGATGCCGTCCTCCTCGCGCTTGTAGATGGCGCCGCTGGGACAGGACGCCACGCAGGTCGGGTTCAGACAGTGCTCGCACAGGCGCGGTAGGGTGAACATAAAAGTGTTTTCAAATTCACCGTAGATGTCCGCCTGGATCTGATCAAAGTTTTTGTCTTTGCGCCGTTTGGAAAACTCGCTGCCGAGGATTTCTTCCCAGTTGGGCCCCCAATCGATGCTGTCCATGCGTTGCCCGGAGATCAGTGAGCGTGGACGTGCGGTCGGTTGGGTGTCACCCAAGGGCGCATTGTGCAAATGCTCGTAGTCAAAATCGAAGGGCTCGTAGTAGTCGTCGATCGCGGGCAGGTCAGGGTTGGCAAAAATATTCGCCAGAATGCGGTAACGCCCACCGATGCGGGGTTCTATACGCCCGTCTTTTCGACGCAGCCAGCCGCCTTTCCATTTGTCCTGGTTTTCCCACTCTTTGGGGTAACCAATGCCGGGCTTGGTCTCGACATTATTGAACCAGGCGTATTCCATGCCTTCGCGCGAGGTCCAGACATTTTTGCAGGTGATGGAGCAGGTGTGGCAGCCAATGCATTTGTCCAGATTCAGCACCATACCGACTTGAGACCGGATCTTCATCGTACCGCCTCCTGTATTGAGTCATGCCCTTCGCCGTCGAGCCAGTCCACTTCGCGCATTTTGCGCACAATGACAAACTCGTCGCGATTGGAGCCAACCGTACCGTAGTAGTTAAACCCATACGCTTGCTGCGCATACCCGCCGATCATATGAGTAGGCTTGGGGCAGGCGCGGGTGACAGAGTTGTGGATACCGCCGCGGTTGCCGGTGATGGATGAGCCGGGCGTGTTAATGATTTTCTCCTGTGCGTGATACATCATGACCATACCGGGCATCACGCGTTGGCTGACGACCGCCCGTGCCGCGATCGCGCCGTTGGCGTTGAACAGGTCAATCCAGTCGTTATCCTCAATGCCCAGCGTCGCGGCATCGGTTTCGCTCATCCAGACAATCGGGCCGCCACGCGAGAGCGTCAGCATGATCAGGTTATCGGTGTAGGTGGAATGAATGCCCCATTTCTGGTGCGGCGTTATCCAGTTCAACGCCATCTCCGGATTGCCGTTGGACTTCTTATTCAGCAACGGCTTGATGGTTTTGGTGTTGATGGGCGGGCGATAGACCAACAGGCTCTCGCCAAAGTCACGCATCCAATCGTGATCGAGGTAAAACTGCTGCCGACCCGTGAGCGTGCGCCAGGGGATATGTTCATGCACATTGGTGTAGCCGGCGTTGTAGGAGACGTGTTCATCTTCCAAGCCTGACCACGTCGGGCTGGAGATGATTTTTCGCGGCTGAGAGACAATATCGTGGAAGCGGATTTTCTCGTCTTCTTTGTGCTCGGCCAGGTGTGTGTGATCAATGCCGGTGATCTTTGACAGTGACTCCCAGGCTTTGACCGCAACCTGACCGTTGGTCTCTGGCGCCAACGAGAGAATCATTTCTGCAGCGTCGATGGCGGTTTCCAGTCGGGGGCGACCGGCATTGTCGCCGTCGATGTGTTGGTGGTTGAGTTTGCCGAGAAAGTCGACTTCGTCATCGGTGTTCCAGGAGATACCCTTGCCGCCGTTGCCGAGTTTTTCCAGCAAGGGGCCGATGGCGGTGAAGCGTGCATAGGTCTCGGGATAGTTGCGCTCGACCGGGATCAATGCCGGCGCGGTTTTACCGGGGATCAGCTCGCATTGGCCTTTCTTCCAGTCTGTCACGCCTTTGGCCTGGCCGAGTTCTGCGGGCGCGTCGTGTAACAGCGGCAGGGTGACGACGTCGGTTTCCACGCCCAGATGGCCCTGGCACACCTGCGAAAAGGATCGGGCGATACCCTTGTAGATTTCCCAGTCACTGCGCGCTTCCCAAGCAGGGTCGACCGCGGTGGTCAGCGGGTGAATAAAGGGGTGCATATCCGAGGTATTCAGGTCGTCTTTTTCGTACCAGGTGGCCGTGGGTAAGACAATATCGGAATACAAGCAGGTGGTTGACATGCGGAAGTCCAGCGTCACCAGCAGGTCGAGTTTGCCCTCGGGCGCCTCATCGTGCCACGCGACCTCTTCAGGCTTTGGCCCGCCCATATGCCCCAAGTCTTTGCCTTGCACCCCGTGCTTGGTGCCGAGTAAATACTTGAGCATGTATTCGTGCCCTTTGCCGGAGGAACCGAGCAGATTGGAGCGCCAGACAAACAGATTGCGCGGGAAGTTCTGCGGGTGGTCGGGGTCTTCGGCGGCAAAGGCGATCTCGCCAGACTTGAGCGCCTCGACGGTGTAATCCGTGGGGCTCATGTCAGCGGCCTTGGCTTTGTCGGCAATGTGCAGCGGGTTGAGATTGAGTTGCGGCGCGGAGGGCAGCCACCCCATGCGCTCAGAACGCACGTTGTAATCAATCAGGCTGCCGGAGTGGCGTTCGCGGTTGGCCAGCGGCGAGAGAATTTCGTCAATCTCGAGTTTTTCGTAGCGCCATTGGTCGGAGTGGTTATAGAAAAACGACGTTGAATTCATATGCCGGGGTGGCCGGTTCCAGTCCAAGGCAAAGGCCAGCGGCAACCAGCCGGTTTGCGGCCGCAGCTTTTCCTGGCCAACATAGTGCGCCCAACCACCGCCGGTTTGGCCCACACAGCCGCACATCGCCAGCATATTGATCAGGCCCCGGTAGTTCATGTCCATGTGGTACCAGTGGTTCATGCCGGCACCGACAATGATCATTGACCGCCCTTGCGTTTTATCGGCGGTGTCGGCAAATTCGCGCGCCACCCGAATCACCCGGTCGCGCGGCACGCCGGTAATGGCTTCTTGCCAGGCGGGGGTATAGGGGGCTTGCGCGTCGTCAAAATCGCGCGCGGTGTCGTCGTCGCCAAAGTCGCGGCGGATGCCGTAATTTGCCAGATTGAGGTCGTAGACGGTCAGCAGCAGCCCTTGGCTGCCGTCCGCCAGCGTGACCCGCCGAGCGGGCAGCTTGTATTGTAAGATGTCTTTCAGTGTGCTGCCGGCAAAGTAGTCACTGGGCACGCCCCCAAAGTAGGGCACGCAGACATCCACGATCTCGTCGTGCGCTTCGGCGAGGGACAGCCTGAGCGTTACGTCCTCCTGTGTGGTGCCGTTCTTTGGCTGTATGTTCCATTTGCCGGACTCGTTCCAGCGGTAGCCGATAGAACCGTTGGGTGAGATGATGTCACCCGTGGCATCGTCAATCGCGACGGTTTTCCAGTCCGGATTGTTGTCTTCACCTAGGCCGTCGACAAAGTCACTGGCACGCGCGAATCGGCCGGGCTGGTAGCTGCCGTCGTCGCGTTGATCCAGCAGCACAAGATTGGGCCAGTCGGTGTATTTGCGCACATACTCGGTGAAGTACGCACTGGGTTTATCAACATGAAATTCCTTGAGAATGACATGGCCAAAGGCCAGCGCGAGGGCGGCATCGGTGCCTTGCTTGGGGTTTAGCCATTGGTCAGCATGCTTGGCAACCTCGGCGTAGTCGGGCGTGATCGCAACGGTCTTGGTGCCCTTGTAACGCACCTCGGTGAGAAAGTGTGCGTCGGGTGTGCGTGTCTGCGGGACGTTCGAACCCCAGGCGATGATGTAGCTGCTGTTGTACCAGTCCGCAGATTCCGGCACATCGGTTTGTTCCCCCCACATCATCGGCGACGCGGGTGGCAGGTCACAATACCAGTCGTAAAAGCTCATGCAGACGCCGCCAATCAACGAC
>DOIU01000407.1 GCA_003511825.1 Gammaproteobacteria bacterium
CTTTATCACCGTTCTCATTAGTTATGTGCAGCGGTCAGCTCACCCCTGATCCCACCGGAACAACCAGGAGCCAAAGGTCAGGAAAACGACGGTAAAGACGGACAGGTACAGCAAGTGATCAGCAATGGACAACAAGCTGGCACCATCCAGCATCACTGCGCGCGCACCCTCGGTGATGTGGGTCAACGGCAGCAGCAAAGCCAGTTTCTGCAGCACAGGATGTGCACTGTCCATGCTGAACCAGACGCCCGATAACAGCATCATTGGCCAGCTCAAGACATTGAGCAACCCGTCAGCCAGCTCCTCGCTGGCGGTGCGGGAGGCGATGATCAACCCCATACTGATCAGGCTCGTCGCCCCCAGGGCAAACAGCAGCAGCAAGGTCAGGTGGCTCCCGTTCATGGTGAGGTCAAGCGCCAAGCGCGCGCCCAGAAACACCACGGTCGTCAGGCCCAGTATCAACCACAATCGCGAGGCAATTTGGGCGGTCAAAAACTCGAAGGCCGTGAGCGGCGTGGCTTTGAGGCGTTTGAGCACGCCGTTCTTGCGGTAGCGCACGATCACATACCCCACCCCAAACAAACAGGCGAACATCATGTTCATGGACAAGATACCCGGAAGCACCCAGTCCACATAACGCAACTCGCGTCCACTCAAGGTTTGCTGGGTCAAGGCGTGTTCATCGCTGGCTTGCAGTATTTTTTCCAGGATGTAGCCCGCGCCCGCCTGTTCATTCACGAAATAATGGCCGGCCTCAAAGTCAATTAGCATCGCTGTTTGATGGCGAGCGACCCGGGCTTTCGCCTGCGCGAGATCATCCACGGCATAAAACTGCACGTAATCGGTCTCGAGAAAACCCGTTGCCGACGCTGGCAATGCCGGATAGACCGCAACTTTATACAGATCGCGCTCACCCTCGCTAAACACCAGTGTAAAAGCCACAATCAGCATGACCGGAAAAATCACGTTCCAAGACCAATACGCCTTGTCACGAAAAAATTCGCGATTACGCGCCGCAAAGACCGCAAAAAAGTTCTTGAACATCAGTGACGCAACTCCCTACCGGTTAACGCCAGGAACAAGTCCTCCAGCGTGCGTGGGCGAATCTGCAACCCTGCCAACGACACCTCGCTCGCCAGCAAGGTCTGCACGCTGTGGTTCACATCGTGGGAGGTGATTTCGACGGTGTCATCGCTCACCGTCGCGGCATCGAGTGTAGCCAGCACAGCCGTCGGCACATCTTTGCGCGGCAATTGTAAAATCACGTCATCAAAACGCGCATCCAGCAAATCCTTCGGGGCGCCTTGGGCGATAATGCAACCGCGACCCATGAAGACCAGCTCGTCACACAGTTGATAGGCTTCTTCCATGTAGTGCGTGGTCAACACCACGGTTTTGCCCTCACTTTTGATGGTCTCGACCAGGCTCCAGAAATTGCGCCGCGCCTGCGGGTCCAGACCCGTGGTCGGCTCGTCCAGAAACACCACGTCGGGCTCATTCACCAGCGCAATGGCCAGCAGCAAGCGCTGGCGCTGACCGCCCGAGAGTTTACGTACATCCCGATCGAGGAAACTTTCCAGTGAACAGCTCGCGACCAGTTGATCAAAATCACGTGTCTGCGGGTAAAACCGTCCGAACATCCGCAACGCCTCGGCCACGGTCATAAAATCTTGCAAGGCCGTGGACTGAAACATAATCCCCGCCTCATTGCGAAACTGCTTCCCCAGCGGCTGCCCTTTGTAGAGGACGTCACCTCGCGTAGGCGTGCAGATGCCCTCAAGCATCTCCACAGTTGTGGTTTTACCCGCGCCGTTGGGCCCCAGCAGACCAAAACACAGGCCCTGCCCGATCTGAAAGCTCACGCCATCGACGGCTTTCACATCGGTACAGTGCTTGTACAACTGCCGGACTTCCAGCAGAGTCGTCATGATGCAGTTCCCGAGATAAAAAGCGCATAGTAAAGCAAGCGCCTTGCGCTTTTAAGTCTTTTTTGGGCGAGCAAATCCAGTGATACTGGTACTCTGAACACCGAGTGATCAGAGCACAAATGGCCTGAGAGCCACCGCAAGCGACGCAACTATCTTCACCACGGAGCCAGCATGGGTGTAACCCCACAGATCGAGCAACTACACCGTTTTGTCACCCAACATCCGCGCGTGTTCGTACTCAGTGGCGCCGGCCTCAGCACGGATTCGGGCATCCCGGATTACCGCGATGAGCAAGGCAATTGGAAGGTGTCGCAACCCATCCAAGGCCCTGCGTTTGTGCGCGATGCTTCCGTGCAAAAACGTTACTGGGCGCGCAGCGTGATCGGCTGGCGCAGCTTTGGCCAGGCCGCACCCAATCGCGGACACCGCGCCCTGGCTCGGCTGGAGGCACTGGGCATCATCGCCCATGTGGTCACGCAGAATGTCGACGGTCTGCATCAACGCGCCGGCAGCCGCGAGGTTACTGATCTTCACGGGCGCTTGGATCGCGTGATCTGTCTCGATTGCGAATACACCCTGCCCCGACGTCTGCTGCAAGCCAAGCTCGAAGCCGCCAACCCGGCTTATCTGGACCTGCGCGGCCCACGCGCACCCGACGGAGACGCTCGGCTCGACCACGACGACTTCGAGGATTTCCGCCTGGTGCCCTGCCCCCGCTGCGGTGGGCCACTCAAACCCGATGTGGTGTTCTTTGGCGAGAACGTCCCCGCCACGCGCGTCGAAAACGCCATGCAAGCGCTGGCGGACAGCGACGCCATGCTCGTGGTCGGCTCCTCCTTAATGGTGTACTCCGGTTTTCGCTTCTGCCGCGAGGCCCAGCGGCTGGGTTTGCCGATGGCGGCGATCAATCGCGGCAAGACCCGCGCGGATGATCTGTTCACACTGAAGGTCTCGGACAACTGCGCTACAACCCTCGACGCCCTGCTGACCCAGTGCGATACACGCGCCTAGCCAACGGTCATTGCCACACGCATCCGACTTCAATCACGCGCGCTCACCATTGCACAAGACAGGCTGTGCACCCTATGATGGCCGTAAACACGACCCGACACCCTGACTATGCAGCACGACCTCTTTGCGACCGACGACACGCAACATTGGGCGCTGGCCGATGATGGCTGGCTGACGTTGCACACCGCAGTGTTTGAGACGCACGAAGCGGATCAGCTGCTGATGACGCTCAAGGCCGAGCTGGACTGGCAACAAAGTCGCATCCGCATCGCCGGGCGTGAACTGCCCATCCCGCGCCTAAATGCCTGGTATGGTGACGCTGACGCGGATTACGGGTATTCGGGCATCGCCCTCGCCCCGCTGCCATGGACACCCGAACTGACCACCGTCCGCCAAGCGGTGCAGCAACGTTGCGATCATGGGTTTAACAGCGTGCTCGCCAATCTCTACCGCGACGGCCAGGACAGTGTCGCCTGGCACGCCGACGATGAGAAAGCCCTGGGCCGCAATCCGGTCATCGCGTCCGTCAGCTTGGGCGGCACGCGACGCTTCCAACTCAAACACCGTCGCGACAAAACGCTCTCGCGTATCGATCTCGACCTGCCGCACAACTCGCTGCTGGTGATGGGCGGTGCGCTCCAACACCATTGGGTTCACGCAGTGCCCAAAACGCGCAAACCCTGCGATGCGCGCATCAATCTCACCTTTCGGCGCATTATCACGCCAGCGCAGTCGACTGGAGAGACCACCCATTATCCCTAACAGCCCCCTAACCCCCAATCAGGAATCTTTCTCATGACCTACGCAAACGCCCTTGTCACCGGTAACAGCAGCGGCCTGGGACTCGGCTTCACCCGGGTACTGCTGGAGGCCGGCACCGAGGTCTACGGCCTGAGCCGCCGAGGTTGTCCCCTCGAACATACGCGCTTGCACGACCAGCGCGCGGATTTGTCTGAGCTGGCAGCGATACCCGACGCCGTCAATACGCTGCTCAGTGAGACAACGTCGCTCGATCTGGTGCTGCTGAACGCCGGCCTATTGGGAGATATCCAAGATCTTCACACCACGCCGGTCAGTACGCTTGAGGATCTGATGCGGGTGAATGTCTGGGCCAATAAAGTGCTCCTTGATGCACTGATAGCGTGCAATATCCCCTGCAAACAGATTGTGTTGATCTCGTCCGGTGCAGCCGTCAATGGCAATCGCGGTTGGGGCGGGTATTCACTGTCCAAGGCAACACTCAATATGCTGACCATGCTGTATGCCCACGAAATGCCGGACAGCCACTTCTGCGCGCTGGCACCGGGCCTCGTGGACACCGCCATGCAAGACTATCTCTGTGACCCCTCGCGCATTGACGCAAAAACCTACACATCGCTGGCAAGACTGCGCGCCGCGCGCGGTACCGACGCCATGCCGGGACCTGATGACGCCGCCAAGACCATTATCAACAGCCTACCGCTGCTGCAGCGCGAAAACAGCGGCAGCTTTATCGACATTCGCACCTTCACGTCATAGATTCACGCCCACTGCGACTTGACGAGGGCTTGCATTAAACATCTTGCCCACTTTTGGCCCTTATTTTTGCTGCCTTGCATCATTACAAGGCAGTTTCGCCGTCTACATTCTGACAAAAAAAGTCACTTTCATGACTGGTATCTTTAGAGCATACGGTTCATGATGCTTCAGAAGGGTTTTGCAAATCGCAGCCCTGTACACGACTCTCTGTCATGAATCGTGCTTTGCTTAAACACACACAGAAAATGAAAACGGGTAGAAACCGGCAGGGTGAAATCAGACTGCTACACTGAATAGAGATCTAGAACGAATAACGCAAACCATTGTCCTACAGTGTAATGGTCAAACCTATCGGCTCGACCCGATTAACGACGTCCGTTTAGTGGTACGAAAACGGTGTGACTTTGACAAAGGCAGGTGAAAAATGAGCATTTTTGACAAGTATCAGGCGCGTTATGAATCCATTCAGCAGGAGGAGATGAGCCTTCAAGAATACCTGTCCATCTGTAAACAGGACCCCATGTCTTACGCCAATGCGGCAGAACGGATTATGCAGGCCATCGGCGAGCCCAAGCTCATTGATACGTCACGCGATCCGCGACTCAGCCGCATCTACTCCAACAAGTTGATTCGACGCTACCCGACCTTCCATGAGTTCTACGGCATGGAAGAGTCCATCGAACAAATCGTGTCGTACTTCCGCCACGCCGCACAAGGCCTGGAAGAGAAAAAACAGATCCTCTACCTGCTCGGTCCCGTCGGTGGCGGCAAGTCTTCGCTGGCCGAACGCCTCAAGCAATTAATGGAACATATTCCCTTTTACGCCATTAAAGACTCGCCGGTGTTTGAATCGCCGCTCGGCCTGTTTGACGCTGATGAAGACGGCCAGATTCTTGAGGAGGAATACGGCATCCCACGGCGGTACGTCAAAACCATCATGTCACCCTGGGCCATGAAACGCCTGCACGAATACGGCGGTGATATCACCCATTTCCGTGTGGTGCGCTTGTACCCCTCCATGCTTAACCAAGTCGCTGTCGCCAAAACCGAGCCCGGCGACGAGAACAATCAAGACATCTCCAGCCTGGTCGGTAAAGTGGATATCCGCAAGCTCGAAGAATACCCGCAGCACGATCCCGATGCCTACAGCTTCTCGGGCGCACTGTGTCGCGCCAACCAAGGCATTATGGAATTCGTTGAGATGTTCAAGGCCCCCATCAAGGTCTTGCACCCACTACTTACTGCAACCCAGGAGAGCAATTACAACAGCACTGAGGGCATGGCAGCCATTCCGTACGAAGGCATTGTCCTGGCGCACTCCAACGAGTCGGAGTGGCAGAGCTTCAAGAACAATAAAACCAACGAGGCCTTCATTGACCGCGTCTACACCGTGAAGGTCCCCTACTGCCTGCATGTGTCTGACGAGATCCAGATTTACCAGAAGTTGCTCGACAACAGCTCCCTGAGCCAGGCACCACGGGCGCCCGACACGCTCAATATGCTGGCGCAGTTTGCGGTGCTATCGCGCCTGAAGGAGCCCGAAAACTCCAGCATCTATTCCAAGATGCGCATCTACGACGGCGAAAACCTCAAAGATACCGATCCAAAAGCCAAGTCCATGCAGGAATACCGCGACGCTGCGGGCGTTGACGAAGGCATGGACGGTCTGTCCACACGCTTTGCGTTTAAGATTCTCTCCAAGGTGTTTAACTTCGACCCCTCTGAAGTGGCGGCCAACCCCGTGCACCTGATGTATGTCTTGGAGCAACAGATTGAACAGCAACAATTCCCCACAGATGTGCACGAGCGCTTACTCGGCCATCTGAAGGAATACATCATTCCCAAGTACATTGATTTCCTCGGCAAGGAGATTCAGACCGCGTATCTGGAGTCCTACTCGGAGTACGGGCAAAACATCTTTGACCGTTACGTCACCTATGCGGACTTCTGGATTCAGGATCAGGAATACCGCGACCCGGAGACCGGTGACATCCTCGATCGCCAAACCATTAACGAAGAGCTGGAGAAAATCGAGAAGCCCGCAGGAATCAGTAACCCGAAAGATTTCCGCCACGAAGTGGTCAACTTCGTCCTGCGCGCGCGGGCCAATAACGAAGGGCGCAACCCGGCCTGGAACAGCTACGAAAAGATGCGCACCGTGATTGAGAACAAAATGTTCGCTAACACCGAAGACCTGTTGCCGGTGATTTCCTTTAACCCGAAAGCCTCCAGCGAGGACCAGAAGAAACACAGCGAATTCGTTAAACGCATGATTGAACGCGGCTACACCGAGAAGCAGGTGCGCCTGCTGTCAGAATGGTACATCCGCGTGCGCAAATCCCAGTAGCCCGACGCCGGCTCCGTGCCGGCGCAAGGATACGCTATGAGCTATATCATTGATCGCCGCCAGAACGCGAAGAAAAAAAGCACGATAAACCGGCAGCGTTTTCTGCGTCGTTATCGCAAGCACATCAAGCGGGCGGTGGACGAGGCTGTGAACAAGCGCAGCATCACCGACCTCGAGCGCGGCGAGAACATCACC
>DOIU01000499.1 GCA_003511825.1 Gammaproteobacteria bacterium
GGGCACGCGTGCGCGAAGGCCGCTCATTGGCGAGTGCGCTGTCAGACTTCCCGAAGGTCTTTCCCGAAATCTATCAAGCCACGGTCGCCGCTGGCGAAAAATCAGGACACCTGGACGCGGTGCTTGAGCGACTCGCCGATTACAGCGAAGAACGGCAATCCACTCGCCAAACCATCATCAAAGCCTTGATCTACCCGGCGTTCCTGGTGGTAGCCGCTTTGTTGATCGTCGGCTTTCTGCTCGCCTATGTCGTACCAGAGGTGGTGGAGGTGTTCCAGGATATGAACCAACAGCTCCCCACCCTGACCCGCGCCGTCATCGGTATGAGCGACTTTGTGAAGCAATGGGGCATTGCGATTGTCGCCGGCATTGTCCTCAGTATTTTTTTGTTTTCCCGCGCGATGCGTGCAGAAGCTTTTAAGATGCGCGTGCACCGATTTCTGCTGCATGTGCCAGGCGTTTCGCGTTTAATCCGCGGGATCAATACGGCACAGTTCGCCCAGACCCTGAGTATATTGGCCGCAAGTGGCGTTGAAGTCCTGAAGGCGTTAGAGATTGCCGCACAAGTCATCAGCAATCGCCCGATGCGAGATGCCGTCAAAGCGGCAGCGCTACAAGTTCGGGAAGGCAGCTCGATCAATCGCTCACTGGAGCGCACTGGCTTTTTCCCACCGATGCTGTTGCACTTGATCGCGAGCGGCGAAAAGTCCGGCCAGCTGGACAAAATGCTCTCTAAAGCCGCCTCCCATCAAGAGCGCGAACTGAACGCCGCGCTGAGTATTTTCCTCGGCTTGTTTGAGCCGGTCATCATTATGGTGATGGGGGTTGTGGTATTGCTCATTGTATTGGCGATTCTGATGCCCATTTTCGAGATGAATACGTTGGTCGGATAGAGCTTCGCCGGGTTTATGACTCAGCGCAAAACTTCTCTCAGAACAGATAGCCCAAAGAGAAATACAAGGATTGCTTGCCCTGCTCCGCTAAACCATATCCCAGATACAGCGGGCCAAAGCCGGTATCCGTCCCGAGGTAGAGACTACCTGCCTTAATAGTGCTATCAGCGCTCACGGCAGACTCTTCCTGCCAGACGTTCCCGGCCTCAAGGGTCATCCCCAAATACACGGGCGTATCAAATTGCGCGCTCTCAGTCGGCAACGGCATATACGCACCCAATGCCAGCAAACCGGCATGTTGACCACTCAACTCACGCTGCGCATACCCTGATAAATTCTGAAACCCACCCAAGGGGAACAGCGACTGTACGGGCGCTTTGTCGTCCAGGGCCGAAGCAAAGGCGTAGTTTACGTACAGACTGACCGCTCCCACGGACGCCACTGAATGGCCACGCAGCTCAACCGTGGTGTAGTCTTGGTCCGCGCCAAACGACGTGAGGTTCTGTCGTCCGCGTAGCAGCCCTCGATGCCCGCGACGTGCGAATGTCGGTTGGTCCAGCGTGTCTAAGCGCGCCTCCAGATGCACGCCGCCATCATTAAACTCGGCCGATTTCAGCAGCGTCTCAGCGCCGACTTTGCGTAAGGCACTGCCCGCAGAACGCACGGCACCAATCCGCACGTCCACCGCATTGCTGGGTTGCAGCCCAAGCCACGCACTGATGCCGCGATTCCTCACCTGATATTCCGCGATTTTCTCATCGCCGGCGTAAACACCGGTTTGAATCTGTTCGTAATTGGCATCGGCTTGGAAGTACACCTCCTCCAACCCTGTCAGTGGCTGGAAAAACGTGAGTGACACCAAAGGTTCGCTGCCGACGCGCACCCTGCCGCTAAGCTCCGCCCCGAGACGATTTATGGGCTTGCGCTTCACGCCAAACGTAAAGCTGTTGCTGTGGTCGCCGTCGAGGTCGTCCTCCAGCTGCACACCAAATTTGAGGTAATTGGGGCCCCACTCCTTTTCTTTCGCTGCGATGACCAGGCCGGAAATACCCCGATCGTTCTGCACGTAATAGTTCACCGACTGGAAAACGCCCAAGCCATGAATCCGTGCCAAGTCTTCGTGCAGTGTTTCGCGATCCAAGGGCTCAGCCGGTTGGCTGCGCAAGCGTCTGCGCAGAGACTCTGACGACAGTGCGGAATCTTGAATCACGGTGACATAGTCAGGCACCACCGTGCCACATTGACGTGAGGCGATCAGCGCACGGTGTTGACCATAGGCTTGGGCATCCAAGGCCAGTGGCGCCAGACGCGCGCTAATGGGCACCACAGATCGCTCACCGATAATGACCATGTCCAGCACCCGTTCAAACATCGCAGAGGTGTAGCCTTGCAGATCCGGTTGCAGCAGAAAGTCGGTAGGCGCGAGTCGATCAACTTGACTCTGCAGATTGCCTTGATTGAGGATATTGGTCAGCTGATCCAGGATATCGATGGCCGAACGCAAATCCTCGCCCGTGCGCATGGGCGAACTGATATCCACCGCAATGACAATATCTGCCCCCATCGCCCGGACGACATCAATCGGTAAATTCATCGTGACGCCGCCATCAACGAGCATGCGGCCATTGAGCTCGACCGGGGCATAGACGCCCGGAATAGCCATGCTTGCATGTAGCGCCGTGGCCAGATCACCATCACCCAAGACGACAGGCGTGCCGGTTTCCAGATCACTGGCCACCGCGCGAAACGGAATCGGCAACGCATCAAAGTGGCGAACACACAGCGTGTCGCCAAACAACGTCTTTAAGATCAGATCGAGGTTTTGCCCCTGGACGGCCCCTTTGGGAATGATGAGCCCCTCGCGCCCAACGCCCAGCTCAAAATCAACCAGGTAGTCGTCTCGCTCGATCTTGCGCTGCATCGGGATCAACGCACGCGGGGTGTCATCCGTGAACGCGCGGTTCCAGTCAATCGAGGCGATCAGGGTTTCCAGCTCATCTGCCGAATGCCCAGCCGCATAGAGGGCACCGATAATCGACCCCATACTCGTGCCTGCAATATAGTCAATCGGCACCTGCAGCTGCTCTAAAGCCTTTAGCACACCGATGTGGGCAGCACCTCGCGCGCCGCCCCCACTCAGGGCGAGGCCAATGCGCGGACGCGTCTCAGACGTCATGGTTGGGGGCGCTGCAGACACCGGTTGGCCCCACAAGACACAACACGCACACAGCGACAAAAGGAAACGGTATGGCCGCATAGAGACGTAGGACGTAGACAATGAATTCAGCGCGCTATTCTAGCCCGAATTACGGGACTGCCGGGTGATATAAGCACCCAGTAATCTCACGCTGACAAGACAAGAAGACAAACCCTTATCAGACTGGTCCATACCGCAAGCCCGTCAATCCCCTAAAGTCACCACAGCCCCACAGACGAGAGCGCAACACAATCTCCTTCTTATTCAGCCTGGGGCGCGCTATAGTGCGATGTCCTGCTGACTCAAGACTTGATTTCTCCATGCGCAATCCTCAACTGATCAAGCTTGTGCCTTTCGTGTTTGTGCTGCTGTGGTCCACCGGCTTTATTGGCGCGCGTTACGCCATGCCCTATGCAGAACCCTTCACGCTGCTGGGCATTCGCATGGCGATCGCGGCAGGTTTGATCGCACTGCTGAGCACCGTCATTCGGACCACTTGGCCAAGCCCTCGCCTGGCGTTGCACAGTGCTGTTGCCGGCATTCTGATTCACGCGGTGTATCTCGGCGGCGTGTTTGCCGCGATAAAGCTCGGCATGCCTGCAGGCACAACCGCACTCATCGTCGGCATGCAACCCTTGCTCACGGCGATGTTGGCGGCCGTTTGGCTCTCTGAACACGTTCGGCTGCAGCAGGGTATT
>DOIU01000036.1:0-2204 GCA_003511825.1 Gammaproteobacteria bacterium
TATCACACCAGTGAATGCATGCCGCTATGAGAAGATGTTCGTGACTCGTGCAATAGATCTTTCCTGGGCAGAGGAGCTAATAGTCGTGGGATTACTGCCACACCTCGCCATCGCTAAAATACCCCCATTGGTTTCACCCCATTGGCTGCAAGAGAACCTCAATCAAACGGCATTGGTCGTGCTCGACATCCAGCCTCGGCAATACTTTGAGCGTGCCCATATCCCCGGCGCGGTGCACACAGACTATGGCCGCTGGCGCATTACGGACGACAATGGACTGGGTAAGATGCTGCCCAAACCGGCGCTACTGGCAACCTTGATCGGCAGCCACGGCATTGGCAATGACAGTCATGTTGTGATTGCGCCCTTTGGTCGCGGCGCGGGGGATATGGCGGCGGCCGCGCGGATTTACTGGACACTCTACGTCGCCGGGTTGGAGCAGATCTCGATTCTGGACGGCGGCTTGTTTGCCTGGTATCGCGCCTTTGGCAAAGAGGCGCTTGAGAGCGGCTTTACTCCGGCGACAGCCAAGGCATTTGAGGTGCGTTTACGCGATGAGCAGCTGATGCCGATGGATAAGGTCGGTGAACACTTGAGTGCCGGGCGCAGCCTCATTGATTCGCGGAGTGTGCCGGAGTTTGTCGGCCAGGTTGCCGGTGCGCCTAACGAGCGACCGGGCGCGCTGCCGAAGGCGGTCAATCTCCCTTACGACAGTCTCATGAAACCGGACGACTCAGGCTTACTCGATCTGGAACAATTGAAGCAGCGTTTCAGGGATGCCGGCGCGCCTTTGACGGGGCCACAGATTTCTTACTGCCACACCGGGCATCGCACGTCGTTGGTTTGGTTTGTGTCACACGCGCTGTTTGGGAATGACGATGCACGCTTGTATGACGGCTCGACTCTGGAGTGGTCAGCCACAGAGTCGCGGCCACTGGTGACGCGGGTGGCGTCACCCACGAAACGATAAGACTACCTCGCGTCGCGGCACTAGGCCTGTGTCTGCAATCGATTTTTGCGCAGACGCTGTCGGATCACGTCGCCACTGAACACCAGCAACCCTAGCCAGATAATGCAAAACGCGATGAATTTATCGCGACTGAACGACTCGCCAAGCACATACACGGCCACCAAAAACTGCAAACTCGGCGCGATATACTGCAGTATCCCCACTGTGCTCAAACGCAGCTGAGGCAAGGACATCAGAAACAACAGCAGCGGCACACTGGTCACAATACCCGCTGCCAGCAACAAACCATCCGTTTGCCAGCCGGCAGTGAGGAACGCGTTTTGGCCTGTGAAAAACAGATAGCCCAGATACGATAACGCCACCGGCGTGAGCAATACGGTCTCGAGCGTGAAGCCCGAAAATGCATCAATAGCGTACTTTTTGTGGATGAGCCCATACGTGCCAAATAAAAATGCCAAGGTTAATGCCACCCAAGGTAATTCACCCACCTTCACGACCAAAAAACCAACCCCGATAACAGCAAGCACTATTGCGACCCATTGATAGCGGTTTAAAGCTTCGTTCAGCAGCAACACGGCCATGACCACGCTCACCAAGGGGTTGATGAGATAGCCCAGGCTCGCTTCCAAGGCCATGCCGTTGCCCACCGCGTAGATGTACACCAACCAATTTGTGCTGAGGAGCAAGGCACTGAACACGCAAGGCAACAGCGCTTCTCGCGACCGCAGTAGGTCCGTCCAGCGCTGCAAGCCACGCATCGCACTGCTGGCGATCAACAGCAACACCATCGACCACGCCACGCGATGGACCAATACCTCGCCAGGCGACACATCGCGCAGCGCGTAAAAATACATCGGGAACAGCCCCCAGAGCGCATAGCTGGATAGCGCAAGCCAGAAGCCTCTGGCCGTCTCGGTTGTCATTGGCGCAAATGCCCTCGACCAAAACCCGGCATTATACGCGGCAGGCGCCATTTCCCAATGGTTTGCGTGGGTGTCTGACCACAACGTTCTGGGCGTATTTTGTGCCTTCGTCTATTTGGGCAAGCACGCGCTCTTGCGGCTGCGCAGCAACGTTCTCCTTCCCCAACACGGACGCGTTACTTGGGGCTCGCGAGAGTAAGTTTGTCTAAAGCGTCACATTCACGGGTCGTTAATCTCTTCACACAAACGCATAATTTCAGGGAGGGAACCATGCGCCAAATCCGTAACCGTGCGGCAGCTTGCCTGGCCGC
>DOIU01000036.1:2511-3873 GCA_003511825.1 Gammaproteobacteria bacterium
TTTGTCTGAGCGCCGCGACGCACGCAGAGCTCGGCATCACCGACAAAACCATCACCTTAGGCCAATCAGCCGCATTCGAGGGGCCGGCATCAGCACTCGGCTTGGGCATGCGCCTCGGTCTGAATGCCGCTTTCGAGGAAGCCAATAGCAACGGTGGCGTGCACGGGCGCACGCTAGAGCTAATCAGCTATGACGACGGCTATGAGTCCGAGAAAGCCATCGCAAACACCAAGAAGCTGATCGAAAACGACAAGGTATTTGCCTTGATTGGTGCGGTCGGTACGCCGACCTCAAAAGCGGCTCAACCGGTCGCCAAAAAAGCGGATGTCCCCTTCATCGGCCCTTTTACGGGCGCTGGTTTTTTACGTGACCCAGACAACAGCCACGTCATCAATGTACGCGGCAGTTACGATCAGGAAACCGAAGCCTGGGTAAAACACTTGACCGAAGATGTCGGTGCTGAGCGTATCGCGATTTTATACCAAGACGATTCATTCGGTCGCGCGGGCTTGTCGGGTGTCGAAAAAGCCATGCAGTCTCGGGGTATGGAGCTGGTCGCGAAAGGGACCTACCAACGTAACACCACGGCCGTAAAAACCGCCCTGCTGACTATCCGTAAAGCGAAGCCCGATGCCGTGGTTATGGTGGGCGCCTATAAACCCATCGCTGAGTTCATTAAGCTGGCGAAACGCGTGCGTATGCAGAGCACCTTTGTGACCATCTCATTTGTCGGCAGCAAAGCGCTGTCAAAAGAGCTGGGCAACTCGGGCGAAGGTGTGGTGATCACGCAAGTGGTTCCGATGCCGGAAGACAGTTCCATCCCGCTGATTGCGGACTACCACAGCGCGCTAAAGGCCATTGACGCAGATGCCAAGCCTGGTTTTGTCTCCCTGGAAGGCTATATGGTCGGTCGTTTGATGGTCCAGGCTATGCGCAACATCAAAGGTGATTTGAACCGAGAGGCACTGATTGCGTCATTCGGTAAAACCGGCACCTTTGATCTCGGTGGCGTTCAGCTGGAGTATGGCGCGTCAGACAATCAGGGCATGGACAAGGTGTACATGTCGGTGATTCAGTCAGACGGCTCATTTGAGTACGTGAACAAACTCAACGAAAGTTAGAGATATTCACCTTCTGTCTCATTACGTGGCGAGTTACCTATTTGATGATGCCATGACAGTTGCGATACCGAAGGGCTGGATCTGGGGCCCTATATTCGCCCTGATGGCCGCCTTGTCGCCACGACACTGGACCGATTGCTGGATGATGGGGAGATGTTCAACGCGATTGCCACCGATGAGTCAGGAACCGATTTATCCAGCAAGTTTTTATTCGCATGGACCGATTCACGTGAAAACTGCC
>DOIU01000298.1 GCA_003511825.1 Gammaproteobacteria bacterium
CAACCGCTTATGTGACGCTGGAGCCCTGTTCGCACCATGGTCGGACGCCACCCTGCGCCGATGCATTGGTCGCGGCGGGTGTTGCTCACGTGAAGATTGGGATGCGAGATCCTAACCCCTGCGTGGATGGTGGTGGCATAGCGCGCCTGCGCGCGGCGGGTGTTTCGGTGGAATCGGAGATCTTGGCAAACGACGCACGGGCGCTCAATCCAGGCTTTGCCAAACGCATGGAGCAGGGCTTACCTTGGGTGCGCGTCAAGTTGGCGGCCAGTCTGGACGGGCGCACTGCCATGGCGTCGGGCGAAAGCGTCTGGATCACTGGCGACGCTGCGCGTCGCGACGTGCAATTCTGGCGGGCGAGGGCGTCTTGTATTCTCAGCGGCAGCGGTACCGTGCTTCACGATGATCCGGCGTTGAACGTGCGCCTTTCAGCGCAAGAGTTGGGTATCGACGGACAGGTTCGTCAGCCGGTGCGGGTGGTGTTGGATTCGCGCTCGCGGGTGCCGTCGAGTGCGCGCGTGATGCAGGGAGACGGTGATATACTCCTGTATACGACTGCAGAAAAAACTAATATAAACAATGGCTCATGTGAAGTTGTTAATCTTGCTTATAATTCAGGCGATGATGCTGTTGATTTGCCGGATTTGCTACGCGATCTGGCAAAACGAGGCATGAATGAGGTCCATCTCGAAGCGGGTGCAACATTATGTGGGGCTCTGCTCAGTCAGGCCTTGGTCGATGAGATAGTGTTGTACACCGCTCCACATCTGATGGGCGACAGTGCCAAGCCTCTGTTCCATTTGCCGCATCTTCACAGCATGCGTGACCGCTTGTCGCTGACTATTCAGGACTTGCGGCGCGTGGGTAACGACATCCGACTCGTGCTCAGGCCGCAGTACCCGTAATTGATTACCGAGGAGGCGAGGCAAGCACATGTCGACGATTGTCGTGGTGAGAAAAGGGCAGACATGTTGTATCGCGGCAGACAGCATGACCAGCTTTGGGGATATGCAGCTATCTGCGCGCTACGACCGCAATCACGATAAGATTCAGACGTTTGGGCGCACCCATATCGGTATCGTGGGCAGTGCAGCCCACACACTCGTGGTGGAGAACGCCATGCGTAACCCCGAACTGAAGCCTGATTTCTCCTCCCGCGATGCCATCTTCAATACCTTGCTGCGGCTGCATCGCATCCTTAAGGATGACTACTTCCTGACCCCCAAAGACGCCGAAGATGACCCGTATGAATCCAGTCATATCGACGCTGTTATCGCCACGGCGCACGGCATCTTTGGCATCTATGCTTTGCGAGAAGTCTACGAATATGACCGTTTTTGGGCAGTGGGGTCAGGGGCGCCTTATGCGCTGGGCGCCATGCAGGCTCTATATGCGTCGGCGCGCAGTTCTGCCCACAGCATCGCGCGGGCCGGGGTTGAAGCCGGTGCCGAGTTTGACAATGCCACCGCGTTACCCCTGAGCAGCAAGCAGGTGCGATTGCGCGCTGTCGACTGAACAACGTGCCCATGCGCTGTTGACGACAGCGCCTCCTGGTACCCCTGATGGCTGGCGAGGCGCTATACTCTGGCCTGGTATGTACACAGGCAATTCATTATGTTTACAGGGATTATTCAGGCAATCGGTACGCTCAAGACCGCCACCCGGCTTGGGGTTGATACGCGCCTTACCCTCCATACGGGCAAGTTATCTACCGATACTATTGCACTGGGCGACAGCATCGCCGTCAACGGCGTTTGTCTCACCGCGACCGCGATTGACGCGAACACGTTTAGCGCGGATGTGTCAGCCGAGACCCTTGCACACACCACGCTCGGATCACTCGACAAGGGTGCGGCCGTCAATCTCGAGTTGGCGCTGACACCCGAGACTCGTTTGGGCGGACATCTGGTCAGCGGACATGTGGATGGCGTGGGTGAGTTGTTAAGTATTACGCCGGACGGCGTCTCGCAGCGGATGCGGTTTTCAGTAGACCCCTCTCTGGCACACTACGTCGCCCGAAAAGGCTCGATATGTATTAATGGTGTGAGCTTGACGGTCAATGCTGTGGCGGACAATACCTTTGATGTGAATCTGGTGCCACACACTTTGCAAGAGACGACCCTCGACAGTCTCGAGCCAGGGGCGAAGGTGAACATTGAGGTGGATATCATCGCGCGTTATCTGGAGCGACTGCTCACTGGGGGTATGCCCGCGCGCGACAAGCAGCCGATTGATGAACAATTCTTGGCCGATAGCGGCATCTTATCCACTTGATCACTTTATTTGGCACGGGCCTTGTCGGTAAAATAGGGCGTTTAACCTTTTCATTAACTGGAACCCTGATTCATGGCGATTGAACGCACCATCTCGATCATCAAGCCCGATGCCGTCGCAAAGAACGTTATTGGCCAAATCTACACCCGATTTGAAAACGCCGGATTGCAAATTGTTGCCGCTAAAATGCTGCATCTGAGCCAAGAGCAGGCAGAAGGCTTCTATGCCGTTCATAAAGAGCGCCAGTTCTTTAATGATCTGGTGGCGTTCATGACGTCGGGTCCGGTCATGGTGCAAGTGCTGGAAGGTGAGAATGCGATTGCGGTGAACCGCGAGGTGATGGGGGCGACCAACCCGAAAGAAGCAGCGGCAGGTACGATCCGCGCCGACTTCGCCGAGTCTATTGACGAAAACGCTGTGCACGGTTCCGATGCCTCCGAAACGGCCGCTGTCGAAATCGCGTTCTTCTTTGGTGATGACGGCGTTTGCCCGCGCACACGCTAAACCACGGTCTTGTTAAGGCATGAGTGATTCGAAAACCAATTTGCTGGGACTCGACAAAAAGGGTCTGCAGGGGTTCTTCGCTGAGATGGGGGAGAAACCCTATCGGGTCACTCAGCTCATGAAG
>DOIU01000141.1:0-9472 GCA_003511825.1 Gammaproteobacteria bacterium
CAACCACAATCATTTGCGATATTTTTACACGGCCCCCAGAGAGGGCAGTATCGTCAAGGCTGCCAGCGAGCTGAATGTGTCGCCCCAGACCATTAGCGGGCAACTGACGGTGTTTGAAGAATACCTCGGAGTTGTGTTATTTGATCGTGTTGGAAAGCGCTTGATACTGAATGCATCGGGTAAGCATGTTTACAGCTACGCTGAGGATATTTTTTCATTGGGTGCGGAGTTGCAACAAACACTGCACGAAGAAAATCCCGGACAGTCGTTTGTATTTACCGTCGGCGTGGTGGATGTTATCCCCAAAATACTGGCATCCCGTATTTTACAGACCGCTTTCGGCATTGAGCAGTCCATCAAATTGATTTGCCGAGAGGGTGATTTTGATTCTCTGCTGGCGGCGTTGGCCACCAACAAAATGGATCTGGTACTCTCTGACAGACCGCTTTCGCCGGGGATACCGATCAAGGCCTACAACCATTTCTTGGGCGAAAGTGGTTTGAGCTTTTATGCGCATCGGCGAGTCGCGAATAAACTCAGCCGACAGTTTCCGCAATCGCTGGACAAGCAACCGTTCTTGACCAGTGGTGATAAGTCCGCGCAAAAGCTCACCTTGCAATCGTGGTTTGCCACGCAGCACATCAGTCCCATCATTGTGGCAGAGTTCGATGACAGTGCGTTGATGAAGTACTTCGGTCAAGCAGGTCACGGCGTGTTTTGCACGCCGACCATCATTGAAAAGCACGTCACAGAACTCTATGGCGTCTCGGTGATTGGACGCACCACAGACATCCACGAACGCTTCTATGGCATCTCTCCTGAGCGTAAAGTCAGGCATCCAGCGGTGAAAACCCTGGTGGCGTATGCGCAGTCTGTGTTCACGGGCTAGAGGCTGTCGTCCTCAAGGCAGTTTTGCGATCACCTTGATTTCCAGCAGCAGAGCGGGGTCCGCGAGGGTGACCACCCCAATGGCCGTCCAGTTTGGAAAGGGCGGCTGCGCAAACACGCGTTGCTTCACTGCAGCAAAAATGTCGAAATGCGTAAACATGTCTACATGGAAGCTGGTGACGTCCACAATATCATCGAACCCGCAGCCGGCTGCCTGCAGCACATGCTCAAGATTTTCAAAGACTTTTTGAAACTGTTGTTCGGCACCATCGACAGCGTTGCCGTCGTTGTCGACACCCACCTGGCCTGAGACGAACAGAAAACCACCGCTCTGAATGGCCGCCGAGTATCCATAGGCGTCGTAGTTGGCTTGCTGATCTTTCGGAAATATGGCGGTTCGCATCGTTGAGTGACCTCACTGTTATCGGGGAAAAATAAGGTATAAAATACACATGTATTTAAATTATATCAATACAAGTGTATTTTTATTGCCAAGCTGAGGGATGCCCATGGCACGACCCAAGACCTATGACCGAGAAGAAGCCATTAGAAATGCATGTGAAGCGTTTTGGGAGCATGGGTATCAGGCACTCGGCGTGCGTGAACTTGAAACACTGACCGGACTCAGCAAAACGGCGATTCGCTCCGAGTTTGGTGGCAAAGAAGGGCTCTATCTGGAGGCGCTGGCACTCTACAGCGATGCGGCCATCTCAAGCGTCTTGGCACCCCTGAAGGAGGGCGGTATGTCCCAGATCATTGACTTCCTTGAAGGCTTGGTTGACCAAGGTTCCATAACGTCTTCGCCCTGGGGATGCCTGGTGGTGAATACCGGTATCGAGAATGCGCGCATCCAGAGCGACAAGCTGCACGCGGCAACCCAGTCGTATTGGGATGCGCTGGAGTCTCACTTTGCGCAAGCGCTGGATAATGCCTGCGCGCGGCATGAGATTGCACCTGACACTGATACCGCAGCACTGGCCAAAGGGTTGGTCACTGCCGTGATGGGCGTGCATGCCAAGAATCGCAGTGCGCGCGCGCAGACGGGCGGGCACGCGTTGGTGGCGCTCATGGTTACCTACCTTGATTCACTGAGGACTGTATGACCATCAGAAAACGTTTTTTTTGCGATGTTCCTGAGCTGATGGCCGTCGCTTGCCACGGAATTGGTATGTTTTTTATGCGACAAAGTGTGCTATATTGTCTCTAAGGAGACATTTAAGCAAATGACGAACAGTAACCTGAATAGCATCGCAGATGATAAAACCGTGGTCGCCAATGCCGTGGCCAAAGCTGCGTCCTTTCTGGGGTTGACCCAAACTGAGCTTGGCGAGGTGATTGGGCGGCATCGGTCTTCGCTGTCAAAAGGTATTGACCCAGACAGCAAGGAGGGCGAGTTGGCCTTGATGTTGATCCGCTGTTACCGCAGTCTTTACGCGCTGATGGACGGCAGCGCGCAAAACGTTCGCCATTGGATGCAAACCCATAACCACGGCACCGGTGGCGTGCCGACCGAACAGATCAAGACGGTACCTGGTCTGTCTCGTGTGATGATGTACCTCGACGCGATTCGCGGCAAACTCTAAGCCAATGCCGACAGACATCTGGTCATCACTGGACGATGACATCCCCCTCGTACCCATCAGTGGGACCTTGCGCCGCCTGACCGAAAGCCAGGAGCAGGTCGCCACCAGCCATTTGTGCAGTAACCTCGCTGAGCAATCCCGCTTGGAAGAACTCTTGGAAGAAAAATCCAAACCGCCGCTGCCCACGGGCGTCGAGAAGCTCGACTATCTGCTGGCAACGCCGTGGCGATACCCGCCGTTGCAGCACGGTTCGCGCTTTGGCCGTATCACTGAGCCGAGTCTCTTTTACGGCGCACTGACGCTAGAGACATGCCTCGCCGAGTCGGCGTACTATCGGCTGGTGCTGCTGCTGGATATGCAGGACCCACCGTCGGCAACGCTCCGCTCCCGCCATACGGTGTTTGACGCCAACTATAAGGCAAGTCTGGGGCTGCGTTTGCAGAGTGAGGTCTTCGCAGATTTCCACGACGCCCTCACTCATCGGTCTCACTACAGCGCCACGCAACAACTCGGCACAGCCATGCTTGAGTACGGTATCGAGGGCTTCGAATACACCTCTGCCCGCGACCCGCTCAGCGGCGCGAGTGTCGCCCTTTTTACGCCGACAGCACTGGCCTCCCGCAAGGCTTTGAATAAGAGCGAGTGGCAGTGCGAAACAACAGCGGCGGGAGTGGTCTTTTCGTACATGGGCTTGCCGGGGCGTGTGGTGTCGTTTTTGCGGGCACAGTTCGAGGTCGACGGTCGCTTTCCGCGACCGGCATAATCTGCTTCATTCTCGATACGCTTTTCAATCGCATGCAGGTCGCACACGACCAAAACCGCATCGAACGCATCCAGTGGTTTCTGCTGCCGTTTGTGAGGTGCATTCAGGCGATTCCTCAACAGCCTTCTCTGGTTAACATCGAGTCTGAAGCCTCGCGAACGCAACTGATTCGATTCTGAGTGATTTCAGGGTTCTCCGTGATACCCGCGCGACATCTAGCCAGACAAAGCCTGTGAACAAAAAATGGTCAGTTAAATGATAGGCGCGTTCACATTGCTGTGTTTCGTGGTTGTTCAGAAATGCATTTTCAGCCGATAGCTTGCACAAGCTTTTGAGAACCATCCTAAGAGGGCTGAGATGACATATTCCCTATTCGATAGCAGTTGCGCGAGGGCGATGGCTTTGTGTGTGCTGTTGATTTCCCATTCAGGTCTTTGCATCGCAAGCACTGCGTCAGATCAGAAGCTTGATCGGATGGAGAACAAGATTGATACGCTGGTGCAAGAGAGTCATGTCAGGCAGTCTATCGACATTGCGCAGCCTCTGGCAGATAGAAAACACGGCGTAGAACTGAATCTGTTTCGGATTCTGGCCTGGGAAAACGATTCACGCTCATTCAGCGCTACTTACTCCTATTTTGACACACGCCGCAATGTGGAGTGGGCCATTCCTGTGTTTTACCAATGGAGCGACGACGAAGAAAGCTATGAGGGTGAGGCCTTTACCAGCAGCACAGCCAACATTGATTTGCATTATCGCCGATACTTGGGGCATCGTCTGGACGGACTGTATTTGAGCGGTTTTTCACGCATTACCCGGGTAGCCGGGCTCGAAGAGGAAGACGGAGAGACGCAGTCCTCAGAGGTTAAATTCGGTATCGGAGTGGGCGTGGGTTGGCGCAAAATTTCTCACAATGGGCTTTATTGGGGGACCAGCCTGTCCTTTGGCCGCTATTTGACTGGCGAATCGGACATCTACGAATCCCCAGATCACAACGTCGGTGCGAGTATTGATGACGCAGAATATATTATCGACGTGGAATTTCTGAAATTTGGATACAGCTTTTAATGACAAGCCTGTAGAGGGCTTCGGCCAAGCGACCCCGTTTTTTCTGTCAGCAAAGTCCGGGCATTGCCTAGTTCTTCACTCAGCAAGATAGTCCTAATCTAGGACATCGCAGTCGTGACACGTAAGGAAGAGGGCTTCGTTCAAACCGGTCTACGTGTCATAAATCCTATCACCGCGCAGGTACTGATCTTTCGACAACACCCCTCTGATACCCTCGATAGAGCTATAATGAAAAAGATCTTTTAACGCTGATGAATCAGTGCTTTTGGCAAGCATTTGCCGTGCTTGCGTGGCTTAGTTAACGTGAGTGTGTTGACGTGCCGATTTCCTTGTCGCTGTGTTGTCGCTATTGATAGAGAGGGTGCTCATTGACAACTATCGACCCAGTGTCGCCTGACGCTGCCGCGGTTTACCGCGCGCAAGCGCCATGGGTGACGATAGATGAACCCGTGGCAATCCATGCAGAGGCCGCGATACTGAGGGACAGTGCCATTCTTCGCGATGTGGTGAATGGGCGTTCTGGGCCGGTGGCGCGGGTTTGGGAAAACGCTCATTCGCTGGTGACCACGCGTAAGGAATGCCGTTTTTTGCGGTACGATGTTGCCTGTGAACAATTGACATCGCAAGGCTGGCCCGTAGTCGCGCGAGACAGCGGTGGCACCACGGTGCCACACCAACCCGGAATCGTGAATTACAGCTTGATCTTTCCGCAGTTCAGGAAAGACAGACGGATATGGACATGCTCTACACAGCGCTGTGTGAGCCGGTTCGTCTCGCGCTGGGTGATTTTGGTTTGACGGCGCGCTACGGCGAGGTGCCAGGCTCGTATTGCGATGGTCGATTTAACCTGAATGTGCAAGGGCTAAAGGTGACGGGCACGGCGCTTCGGATCGCTTTTGCGCCCGAGAATCCTCGCGGTGTTCAAAGCGGCGTTATGGCTCAGGCGATGATTATGATCGAGGCCGATGCGGGCGCCTTGACAGAGGTCGTGAACACATTTTACCGCGAGGCGGGAGGCGAGCGTCAGTTTGACCCGGCCGTCTCTGCAGCCGTGGCCGATTTCTTGCCGGCCGAGGCACCCGGTGTGCGCACAAAACAGTTTCGGGAGGCACTTTGGGCGCAGTTTCATCGGCTCGCTGGGTCTGGCGATTCATGATACGAAGCAAGTCCTTGCTCTTCCTTTATCGGATGCTGTCGAGGCGAGTCTTTAAAAACCCTGATTCCGCCTGGTTGCAGGTCAACGCGATGGCTGTTTCATAGCACGCTGCAGCCGCTTGTAATTGCCCGTCCCGACGCAGCAGGTCCGCTTTGGCGGCGTAGAAGGGTTGGTAGTGTTTCAACGCATCTTCCCGCTCCAGTTCGTCTAACATCTGCAGCGCTTCACCGGCGTTTTTTTCATAGGAGTAGGCAACGATGGCGTTGAGCTTTACCACTGGCGACGGCTGCAGCCTATACAGCTGGTTGTAGAGCGAACAGATCTGGGGCCAGTCAGTGTGTGCAAAGCTGTCAGCCTGCACGTGCAGCGCACTGATGGCCGCCTGAATTTGGTATGGGCTGACAGGGCTGGCGGAAAAAGAGTGCGCCAGTAGGCGAAGCCCCTCTTGTATTTTTTCAGTGCACCAGAGCTGTCTGTCCTGGTCCTCTAGCGTGATGTAGCGACCTTGGTCATCAAATCGGGCTGCGCGCCTCGCGTCGTGTAACAGCATCAATGCCAGCAACCCTGCAACAGCGGGGGAGTCAGCGATCAGCGTGAGCAACATGCGACCGAGAAAAATCGCTTCGTCACACAGATCGCCATTGACCAGTGATTCACTCTCACTGGCTTTGTACCCTTCATTGAAAATCAGGTAGATGACGGCAAGCACAGAGTCCAGACGTTCGGACCACTGATCAGATTCGGGCACCCGAAACGGAATGTGGCTTTTTTTGATTTTGGTTTTGGCGCGCACCAGACGTTGCTGCATGGTTTTCTCGGGAACGAGAAAAGCGCGCGCAATGTCGCGGGTTTGCAAACCGCCGAGCGTCCGAAGGGTTAAGGCAACGCGTGCCGACTCTGCCAGAGCGGGGTGGCAGCAGGTGAACATCAGCGCCAGCCGTTGGTCATCAATCTGGTCCGAAAGCATGTCTACCTCCGCAGTGACGGGTGCGTTCAACAGCGCGTTGTCCAGGGCAATAAGGTGATGCTTGGACGCCTGTTGTTTTTGCTGCCGAATCTTATCAATCGCCTTGCGTTTTGCCGTGGTCAATAGCCATGGACCCGGCGCAGCTGGGACACCCTGGCTTGGCCAACATTCCAAGGCAACGACAATGGCCTCCTGCAGCACATCTTCCGCGAGAGCAAAATCGCCCAGCGATTTGACCAGGCTCGCATAGAGCATGCTCCATTGAGCCTGGACAAGGTCAGTGATGGATGAGGGTGAAAGATCTGTCAACGGTCAGTCAAACAGCATCACCGGTCGCACTTCTATCGATCCGTGCGGCGCCGTGGGGATGCGAGCGGCGTAGCTGACGGCTTCATCCAGGTCCTTGCAATCGAGCAAATAGTAACCGCCCAGCATTTCATGCGTCTCCGCAAAGGGACCATCAATGGTCTCCACCTTGTCGTGTCGAACTCTCACTGTGGTTGCGGTAGAGACGTCCTCCAGTGCTTCGCCGCCAATAAACACGCCGTTGTCTTTCATTTCCTGCGTGATGTCTAAATAACCTTTCATATAGGCATCAAATTCCGGTGTGCCGGGCTGTGGACCCGCATTCTCTGCGGCATAGATCAATAACATATATTGCATGGATTGGCTCCTGTTTCGTGGATGATTGCAAGCGACACTCATCTGCTTACAAAGGATAAACGAATGGAGCCCAGCGATATCGACAGCCCATCAAATTTTTTTGGCCTGGGTGTCATGACGCAGCGCGATCCGCAAGGCCAGGAAAGCCATCAGGCCGGGAATCCCCACGCACAGCATCAAGGGTAAGGGCGTGCCATTGTGCATCTGCGTGATCAGAGCGCTCATCACGGCACCCATGCCAAATTGTAGCGAGACGCCCAGTCCGGAGGCGGCGCCCGCCGTTTTGGGGTAGAGCTGAAGCAGGCGGCCGGTGCAGTTCACGCCGATGACACCGGTGGTTGCGATATGAACAAAGCACGCCGCATAAATCAGCCAGAATGCGTCAGGAGCCATCAAGGCGGCGATGACCAGCGTCAATCCGGCTCCGCTGGTGCCGAGCGTGGCCATCCGCAGCATACGCTGCACGCCTTGCCGATTGACCCAATACGCATTGGCCAACACGCACACGATAATGCCCGCTACGTTGCTGCTGAACAGCAGCGCATAATGACTCGACGAGGCGCCGAAGACATCCATGAAGACAAAAGGCGAGCCCGTGATGTAGGCGAACAGTCCGGCGAAGGTCAGTGATTGGCACAGCAGATAGCCTACCGCAACAGGCTGTCGGAGCAGGTAGCCGTAGGTGCGGAACACTCGCCACGGTGTGTGCTCGGCATTCCTGCCCGTGTTGGGAATGCGCAGCACCACCAGGATCAGCACCACGCTTGAGAACAGCACCAGCAGGGCAAAGATGGAGCGCCACCCGACGACTGTGAGCAACAGGCTGCCGACCAGCGGCGCAATCAGCGTCGCGACCATGGTGACCAAGTGCATCCAGGATAAAATGCGCGGTGCTTCAAGCGGTGGGAAGAGGTCGCGAACCAGGGCGCGGCCTAATACGCTGGCGGCGGCGCCGCCGAGAGCCTGGAACAGCCGGGCGATCATCAGCTGGTTTGCGTCAGCCGTCAGCAAGCAGGCGACGGTCGCGAGCACATAGAGACAAATGCCACCGATCAACAATCGTCGTCGGCCGTAGCAGTCAGACAGCGGACCATAGATCAGCATGCCGATGAACAAGCCGAACAAAAACATACTGATGGTGCGCTGCACCTCGCTGGTCGACGTGGCGAACTCGTCGGCGATGGTCGTGAGCGCCGGCAAGTACATATCAATCGACAGGGGGGCAAAGGCTTGCAGCGAGGCAAGCAGTGCGATGAGCGCCCACGGGCGCTCGGTGAGTGAGTGCGGCATGGGCGCTACAGAATCAGGCCGTTAGAGGCGCCCTGCAGGTTCGAGGACATCCGGGTTGGATGCTTGCGCAGCGGGGATGCCTTGGCCCGTTTGTGGCGTGACCGGGAATACGGCATTGATCTGCCCGGTGCCGGAGCTGCCAAAGTAAGGCGTTAACACCTCCGCGGGTGCGTCGTATTCTGACCAGCCGAGCGCACCCAGCAACATCGCGGTGTCGTGCATAAAGCCTTCGCCGTGCCCCTTTGAGGCGTATTCGGGCGGCATGGCGCAGAACTCCGCCCACCGGTTGCCGTCCGTCCACATGCGGATGACCTCATGGTCGAGATTTTCTAAGAACGGCGACCAGGTCTTGTTCATAAAGCCGAGTGCAGTGCCATTTTGCGCAAACCGGTGAGACAGCGAGCCGCTGGCGAGCATGGCGACCGTGCCATCGTAGTGTTTTTCGATGGCGTCCCGCATGGCCCAGCCGAGGCGTGCCGAGTCGTTGAGAAAATGCACGGTACACAGCGCTGACACGGAGATCACCTTGAAGTGGCGGTCCTCATTCATGTAGCGCATCGGCACCAGTGTGCCGTATTCGGGGTCGAGCGTGGTCTTGTCGTGTGCGAGCGTTTCTACGCCAAAGTCGTTGCACGCCTGGTTCAGCAACTGGCCCAATGCGGGGTTACCGTCGTACTCAAACGGCATATTACTGATGAAATGCGGTAACTCGTTACTGGTGTAGTCGCCCTTCCAGTGCGCGGCACAATTGATGTGGTAGCCCGCATTCACCAACCAGTGCGTGTCAAAGACGATGATGGTATCCACGCCGTATTCGCGGCACCGTCGACTGATCTCGAGATGCCCGTCAATCGCCGACTGGCGGCAGCCTTTGTGAGGCCCCTCGAGTTCAGACAGGTACATTGACGGTACGTGCGTAATTTTGGCGGCAAGTGCTAGTTTCCCCATTGCGTTATCCTCCGCACATTGATGCAATCATACACGTATCGCGTCACAGCGTTAGGTGTAAACCCGACAGTGATGATGCTATTTAGTTAATATCTTAACTAAGCAATGTAAATACTATCGTCGGCGAAGTCAAAAGCTTTTTCCGG
>DOIU01000141.1:9846-10325 GCA_003511825.1 Gammaproteobacteria bacterium
AGCAAGCGATCCAACTGCTCCATATCCTTGGCGGAGAACTGATTCGTCATATCCGCATAGCGTGCTTCCATGCGTTCGCTGGCTTTGGCAAACATGTTTTTGGCCTTGCGCGTCAGGCTGATCAGGACGCGCCGCTGGTCCTCGGTGGATTTGCGTCGCTTGATGTAGTTCTGCTGCTCCAGGCGATTGAGGATGCCGGTCAGGCTAGGGCTCAGTATGCAACACAACTGCGCGAGCTGCTTGGATTCCAGCTCTTTGTATTCGTTGAGTGCGCGGATGACACGCCATTGCTGCTCCGTGATAGGGATTTCCTGCAACAGTGGCCGAAAAAACCCCATCGTGGCTTCACGCGCCTTAAGGAGTTTTAGGGGAATGGAGTCATCAAATTTGCGCATGCGTCGGGCACCGTCAGGACTGTTGGCGGGTGAAAGTCGGATGTCGGCGCCTATTCTATGCTGGATTCTGCCAATGTCCATAGG
>DOIU01000090.1 GCA_003511825.1 Gammaproteobacteria bacterium
GCAACCGCCTCCGGAGCGGCGTGTACTGGCGCACGTTACAGGCTATCGGCATCAGGAGAAGCTCTTGAAGCGCAGGGCGATCCTCGCCCACGCAATAGTGCGCCGGTTCACAGTTTTGGGGGCTGAGCCAGGGCAGCCCGCTGAATTGATCATCTGCAGCGCCGGCTGCCATCAACAAGCCTGATATCGCGACACGCCAAAATCAGGCATACTGAGAACAGTACAGACCGACTCACATGCCCATCTGGCTCAAAGGAGTGGACAGTTAATGACTGAAAAAACCGCTACAGTGCTTGGCGCAACCGGATTTGTCGGCGTCAATCTCGTCACTAAACTCACGGAAGAAGGCTGGCACATCCGTGCGATAACCCGGCACAAATCCCGCCACAAGGATCTCATGGTGCTGCCAAATGTGACGGTGATTGAAGCTGACCCTCACGACCCCGCTCAACTGACCGAACACTGCCAGGGCAGCGATGCCGTGATTAACCTGGTCGGTATCCTCAACCAAAGCGGCAACACAACACACACATTTCGCGCGGCACATGTCTCGCTGGTGGAAAACGTTGTGCAAGCCTGCCTGGACGCATCAGTACCCCGCTATTTGCATATGAGCGCGTTGCACGCCAACGCAGAAGCCGGCACCAGCGAGTACTTGCGCACAAAAGGCGAAGGCGAGCGCATCGCCTTCGACAAAAGTGGTGACAAAGTTGCGGTAACAGCGTTTCGCCCCTCGGTGATATTCGGCCCCGGCGACGGCATGTTTAATCGCTTCGCTGGCCTGCTCAAGATCATGCCTGTATTTCCACTCGCATGCCCGGACGCCAAAATGGCGCCCGTCTACATTGGCGATGTCTGTGACGCCATGGTGAATGCACTGGAAGACGAGAGCACGATCGGCCAATCCCTGGACTTGGTCGGCCCGCAAGATTACACGCTGTATGAGCTTGTGGAATACACCGCTACCGTCTGCGGGCTCAAACGCATGATTATCCGCCTGCCAGACTGGGCCGCCCGCCTACAGGCACAAGTGATGCAGCGCGTACCCGGCAAACCCTTCACGATGGACAACTATGGCTCACTGCAGACGGACAGCATCAGTGCAGACCCAAAAGCCAAGCAGCCCACCGCCATTGAAGCGATCGTGCCTGGGTATCTGGGGGATAAAAACCGTAACGCGCAGTATCAATACTTCCGCCGCAACGCCCGGCGGGACTGAATAAGTTATAGCCCGTCTGCTCAGCGCGTGGGCGGTTTAGAGGCCGCTTGCTTAACGGCTTGCCAAAGTTGTTCCAGCGTGTCCAGAGACTGTGCGTCTACGCGCTCTCCCTGGGCACGCAAACGCGCCTCTAGGTCTGTAAATAGGCGCTCAAACTTTGCGTTTGCTCGACGTAACGCCGTCTCACTGTCAACGCCCAAATGGCGGGCGAGATTGACCACCGCAAACAACAGATCGCCAACCTCTTCTTCTTGATCAGCCACAGAACCGTTGGCGACAGCGTCGCGAACTTCGTCGATCTCTTCAGTGATCTTGGCGTAAACCGGTTCAGCTTCCGGCCAATCAAAACCAACGCGCGCGGCTTTTTTCTGCAGCTTTTGAGCACGCAATAAGGCCGGTAGCGCTTGGGTGACACCGTCCAGCGCGGACGCGTCGGGAGAGGGCACCTTGTCCTGCCGTTCGCGTTGCTTGGCCGCCTCCCATTCTGCATGGAGGTCATCATCACTGTCGATGCGCACGCCGGCAAACACATGCGGGTGCCGACGAATCAACTTTTGCGCCAGCGTATCCACGACCTCGGCGTAATCAAAGAGCGATGCTTCTGCCGCCATTTGCGCATGAAAAACAACCTGTAGCAACAAATCACCCAGCTCTTCGCGCAAGTCATCCATATCCTCGCGCTCAATCGCATCCGCAACTTCATAGGCTTCTTCGAGCGTGTAGGGCGCGATCGTGGCGAAGGTTTGCCGAACGTCCCAAGGGCAACCCGTTTCTGGGTCTCGCAGCTGGCGCATCAGGCGGAGTAAATCATCGGTTGTGTGCATGAACTCACCCGAGCAAACACAGTGCACTGAGGCAGGCTAGGCCTGCCTGGTGGGGATAAAGGCGTGTCTCATACTAATAAAAATCGATGCTGATACCCAAGTGGAAGTTGTCATCAACATCGACTTTACCGACGTCATCAACATCCACCCTGACTTGGCGAAAGCCAAGATAGGCGCGCGCGGAGCGGACAACCTCGACCTGCAGACGTGCGGAGTATTCCCACATTTTCTCGGTGTCACCGGTACTGGTGATACCGGGAGCGAAGAAACCCTCCAGCACCACATCGACCGGGTTCACCGGGTGGGGCAAGACATAGATGCCCGCCCGACCACCAATCGCAAGCGCCCCAACGGTGTGATCCAGCTCGTCCAAATCACCGGCGTAGATGCGTACCCCAGCGCCGAGAGACAAGTACTTCTCTTCGTATTTGCTGGCACCCAACGCCATGAGCGTACCGTAGAACACCAGATCATCCAGATCATTGAACATCGCGCCCAGACTGATCTGAGAATTACTCACGGCGTCACCGCCAGGATTAAACAGCAGCGCGAGGTTAGCCGTTTCATCGCTCAGGGCCAGATCCAAACCGGCACCATTAGCGGTAAAAGACGCGACGAACAAGGTCAGAGCCGCCAGCAGTTTTTTCATACCAAACTCTTGAAAATCAGATTGTTGGAGGGGGTTCTTAGAAAGAAGTTTAGTGTATTCCCATCACCCTGCTGGATTCAAGTTAAAAAAAGCTGCGCATTACTACTAAACTGTCAGATTTACTCGGGTTCACCGCCACGACATGACCACGCACTCCCCCTCTCAAGACGCGCGCTTAGAGACGCTGCGCGCCTGGCTCGGCACACAGGGCTTTGAGGCAGACTCCGTGACACCTGCCTCAGCGGATGCCAGTTTTCGGCGCTACTTTCGCGCTGTGCGCGGCGGCACCCGCTATATCGCGATGGATGCGCCCCCCGAACACAATGACAATCACCCCTTCGTCGCCATCAGCCAACGACTCGCAGACGCGGGGCTCTGTGTGCCCGAAGTTGTACTCAGTGATTTGACACAAGGCTTTCTGGTCTTGAGTGACCTCGGCAGCACGCATTACCTGGATGCGCTCACCGCAGACAACGTTGACCCGCTGTATCAACGCGCATTGGATGCCGTCGTCACGCTGCAAAGCGCAGTCGATACCACCGGACTGCCGGTGTTCAACAGCGAGCGCTTGCAAACAGAAATGACACTCTTTAGTGACTGGTATATCGGCCGGCATCGAGAGCTGACACTCACGCACGACCAGACCCAGACACTCTCAGCCACCTACGCCCTCTGTATTGAATCAGCCTTGGCGCAGCCAGGCTACTTTGTCCATCGCGACTTCCACTCGCGCAACCTGATGGTCTGCGCCAACGGGGAGCCGGGCATCTTGGACTTCCAGGACGGGGTGATCGGCCCGATCACCTACGATGCCGTGTCGCTGCTCAAGGATTGCTATATTCGCTGGCCGGAGGACCTGGTCGACAAACACTTGCGCCACTACCACGCCGCGTGCGTCTCAGCACAGCTGACCGACGCGGACTACCCGACCTTTGTGCGCTGGTTTGACTGGATGGGCCTGCAGCGTCATATCAAAGTGCTCGGCATTTTTTGTCGACTGAAGTATCGCGACGGCAAAGCAGGCTATATGCACGATCTGCCGCGGGTGTACAGCTATGTGCAGGATGTGTGCACTCGCTATGAAGCACTCGCTCCCTTTGCGCAACTGTTGCGGCACCCTGGCGCCGATCCCCACTTCTCATCCG
>DOIU01000464.1 GCA_003511825.1 Gammaproteobacteria bacterium
GGCTTAACCAGTGTTTCGTCGTCGAACAATACTGTAAGGATCGTATTTTTGTTTCCCGTGCGCCGTCATTTAGTGGCCAAATACTTCGCAAATAGCTGATGATATCATCATGCATTACGCGGATGGCAAAGGGGATGGCATCCTCGCTTGTTCGAATGAGCTTTGTATATCCTGCTGTTGGGTCGGAATATCCATAGTTAGTTATATCGGCTGCAAAAAATGCGTGGAGCCTGATTTCAGAGGGGGAGACAGTTTTGCCTATACCTTCGGTGGCTTCATACATTGCCTTTGCGCGTTTTAATCGAGGACCCCCTAATTCATAGCGGTGCATATCTCGCGTTTCCCGAAAGATACGCCAAAATTTCTGAAACTCTGCAAACGCATATACTTGGGGTACTGAAAGGTTTTCACTGGATATAGTTGCAGGAATCCGAGTTGTGCTCAGATGTCCGTTGGTACCGATTAGTAGAATACGGGTTGGGCTTCCAGCATCATCATTTTCAACTTTTTTTTCGCTGTGTATACGGCACACCTCTTCGAGAAGTTTATTTATTAGGCCCCCATCCATTCCTGATTGGGGAATAAGGAACGCATCAGCGATGACCAAAAAAACCTTCTGGGTAAATAGCTCCTCTGCGATTCTCATAGGGAGGGCTGCACTGTTGACGTTGTCGCAATCAATGGACAGGATTTCCGCAATGTCACGCAATTGGTGGTCATACGGAGCAAGAAAAGAGTTTGAGCGTATGACAATCATGGTATCGAACAGTCTGGATAGTTTTCTCGATCGGACCATGCTGGACGCAACATAGGTGGCACCGGACCATGGCGAAATTTCCCAGATAAATACGGCATCACGTCCTTGGATAAGGCGTCGTCTGAGGTATTTTGATACCTCAATTTCCTTATCCATGAGCAATTCGTCAGTGGGTTTGTCACCGAAAGGGAGAATGATCAAATCATCTTTAGGGACTGGCGCTGACGGGTTGTCCTCATAATGCTGAGGAAACAACCGATCAATTTCAACAGTGGTTTGACAGTAAAAAAGGCGGGGGTTAGTAATTTTCGTGCCAATGGTTTCCCTTGTTTCCTGATTTTCACACAACAGCCGCTCTAGATAGATATCCAAAGGTTCATTCCCGCGACGCCCAGAGGGATCAATGACATTTTGTGCACCCGGCTTGTCGTACAGGAATTTCGAGAATGCAGGTTTGCCGATGTATTGGGAGGTTTCGCTTCTGCCTAACACTAGGCCAAAATCCGCGCACATTTTCCGTTGGCTATACCCTCGAAAATGCGCCCTGTGATGCCGCCAAGCGTAACGCAATATATCAATTTTGTTCAATTGTCCAACCCAGTAGTCTAACCAACAATGATCCGGAGTGGCACCACTTAATTGAGGCTTGCGCTCAGTTGTCTGTTCCTGTAGCCATTCACGTCATCTTCCGGCGGGAACTGAAACACGAGTTGCGCGAGAAACGCAAGATAAAATTCTTGTTGCCCGTCGCCTGCGAGATACGGAAAAATTTTCCCATCCTTCCTTTCGGAACAGTTTTTTGTTCCTTCGCAGCCACTAGCAATGTGTTTTTTTGTGGTAGAACTGTGGAAAACTTGTGGTTTTTCTGACGCGCAATGATCGGATTTCTTTTTTCGCCGATGGTTAACAAACGATGAATTTTGTGGCGTTATCTCCTGTGAAAGGGGGCGCGCATGGCACATCAACCCGCATACGCTCGTATCACTGAAGCCCGGAAGCAGGCCTATGAGGCCGGTCAGCGTCATCGTGAACGTGAAGAGAATTTCAAGGCAGCCCTGAAAGCCTGGACGGGTCCCGGCACGATCCAGGAGTTTCTTGCGGGTGAAGCTGAAAAAGGCCTTGTGCAGGGCAGAGCAGAAGGCAGAGGCCGCGATGCAGTCCGCAAGGCATGGTGTTTTTCCCAGTTGACTGCCGGAATTGTTGGACGGGGGATCAATAGCGCAGCTGCAAGTGTTGGTGCGATCCGGTTGCCACAAATGCATTCGACACTGAAACTCGCGCTTTCCTATTTGCTGGCGACCACTACGCTGGCCATGGGGGCGGTCTACGTTGTGCCTAGCCCGGTTGAGACCCTCGTTTCCATGGCTTACCGTGTTTTTCCCGAACCCTCTCAATCACGCGAGGTTGCCAGGCTTGCTGACTGTGCTCTTGTTGATCCGGTGGTGGATGCGACATCCGGTCGACGCCATGGCGTCTTGGTGAGAAATACAGCTGATTGCGCTGACCGTAATCATTTGGCCTTAATCCCTAGCATCGAAGGTGCAAGGGCACAGGCAGTTGCTGATGAGGCGGTCGAAGGACGATATTCCGGTCCGGGCCAGACGCTAACGATTTCTTGGACTGGCCTTGCGAGGGCCGTCTTTTACCGCGCTACAGGTCAGAAATCTATTGGTGGAACTGGGCCGTTGCTTTCTGCGGTGGAACAGGTCGCCGGTGCAAACAGCTTGACAATGGGCCAGAAGCTCAACTTTTTATTTCGCGTTGGTCCAAGCTGGGCAGCAAACCACACAAACACCGCTGATGATCGTATGCTTTGGGCAACGACGCATCTGCAATGCGCCCGCGGTGTTGGGGGAACCGGTGGCGGTTTTACCCCGATTGCGGGAGATTTGTGCGCCGAGCTGTTCGGCAAGCAATCGCTTGAGGATTTGTCTCCGGCTGAACATTGTGTGGTTGCGGCGCTGCGCAAATCAACTCTGGCAGTCCCAGGGCCTCGTGCTAGTTTCGATCAACTTGCGGAATTCGGTCGGTCCTGGGAAAGCGCCAAACAGCGCGCGGACGAGAAATGCCTGTCCGTTCTGTACGATGAATCGGAATTGGTGGAATATCAAAATGAGTTGGCCGCACTTCCGCTCCCAGACCGGGCACGTATTGTCGGGCTTGAGCGGCAGCTGAACATAGAGCTTCTCGGCGCAGTTGGCTATCTGCGTAATCGCTTTTCTACAGGTGGCCTGATCCCCACCGCGATCATTCCGAGTGCCCAGCAGAGCCTAGTGCGCTTGGTCGATAAGACACTGGAGCAGAGGTTCCTCGGGAAACTGGAGGGCTCACTCTGCCTACCGGGTAGCGCCGGATGCGAGGATCAGAACCTCTTAGATGTAGGTATTCTTGTCGCCGAACAAATGCCTGACGGCTCTCTTGTCAGCCGCGCCGTCTACCAGTCGCGTTCGGGGCTTCTGATTCAAACAACCTCCCTGCGGGGCCGTGCTTCGACAGTCAAGGCGTTATTGGTGCCGCTTTTCGCGGCCAATGGGCAGACACGTCTGTGCCGTGAATATGTGGGCAACCTCAAGGACGCGGACGGGTTCCAAGGCGGTGATTGTGCCGATGCGAGTAGTTGGATGTCTCTTGAGGAGGCCACCGCCAGATCTTCGAATTTGGCATTCTATTGGGGATTGCGCCAAATTCGAGATGCAGATTTCAAGGCGTGGCTTGAACTGATGGGCTTTGACATCAAGCCGGATGCGCAGCTGAGCAATCTGCGCCGCGGTGTTCTGATCGGAGATCTGGCCTCAATTTCTCCGGACAAGCTGGTACGAGCGTTTGCCGCCGTCACGGGGGGCGGGCTGGCTTCCTCCCCTGATGAGCCAGATAGTGGTATCGATTTGACGAGTGCCTTCGACCGCACAATCCTGCAATTTAGCCGCTATGTACTACAAGCCCCGGTCAAGAATGGCACGGCAACCGCGTTGGCCAAACCGCTTACCGATATTTCCTGCAGTGACATAGAAGCCAAGACCGGCACTGCGGACGCAACAACCGGACGAGCCCGCGACCGGCTCATTATCGTCGGGGCAACTTGCGATGGACGCCGCTTGATCGCTTTTACCCTGGTGGGCGCACCGCGCCCGGACATGAGCCTGGGTCAATCCATTCACGGCCGCGATATTGTGCAGTTGACTGGCGAAGCTTTAGCCGCAGTTGCTGCCGAACTTTGATGAACGAAAAGGAGCAGAAAATGAATTCTCAAGACAGACCCGAACCACAGGGCCTTGGCCTAGTCTACTGGTTTTTCATGGTATTATCTTTTGCCACGACCGGCTACACAATCACAACAATGCTTCCGGATAGCCTTGAAACACCCTACCGGTTCGGGCTGGCCTACAGTATTTCGCTCGTGATTCAGGCAATTATCGGGGCGACTTGGCCTAACCTTGCACGTCTGTTTCGGCAAAGAAGTTTCCTGACTTGGGCCTTTGTCCTGTTTCTTGGCATCGGGGGTTCGATATTCAGTGGTATATTGGCATCGTCCACGAATACGCTGGCCTTGCAGTTTCAAGCTGTCGACGAAAACGCTAAGGATCAAGCACGTCTGGACGCCCTCCAGCCGGTTTTGCAAGCAGTTAGCCAAGCCGATACGCTTAGTCGGTTACTTGATGAGTATTCCAACTACGCCACAGCCCAGTCGGCGCGAGAGAAAGATTTTGGCGATTCATGTGAAGGTGGCGCAGTTGATGTCGGGGAGGGTCCACTGACCCGTCTTCGTGCAAACCAGGCGGAAGAGGCAGCTTTAAGGGCTGGCGACGCTGGCTCTCTGGTTGGCGCTGCAGATCAATTGCGCACGCGCGCTAGGGCGGTCGGATCACAAGATGAAATCAGCGCGCTGTTTCTTGATGCAACGAAGCTGTCGCGCGCGCCGTATCTTGATGAAGTCCGCACTTGGGTGGAACAAGAACTGGGCGGTTTCCGAGGGGACAATGGCTTTCTTTGGGAAAGCAAACAGAGGGTTTGCAGAGATTCAGGCGCCGTGCGCCGACTTGAGAAGATTCTGACCCAACTGGATAGCAGCGAAAGCGGCGCGCTCCTGCCTCCGAGCTGGCGCGATGCGCGCATTGGCGATGTAATGGCAGGTAATTTTGCCGCCATGGGGGTGGTATTCGACAAACTCAGTTCCGGAACTGGGCTTTGGGCCGCGCTTAGTATACGGCCTGCAAGCCTATATGTGGTGTTCTGGGTCTGGTCACTGATTGTCGAGATGACCTGTGTCGTTCTGGGAATGTATCGAGGCGCACCACGCCGCAAGATGTTCTCGACGAGCGGTGATATCGACCCTCCCTCGGAGGGGCAGATGAAGCGAGGGAAGGCTGTGGCGGAAGTCCTTGACAATCTCGTTGTGCGCATGGGGCGCGATGCCTATTTGCTTGTGCCGGTTGGGGGCTTTGCCAATAAACTAAACCACAATGCCCGGACTATGGCCCGAAATGGTGGTCGCCTGTTGTCGCGCGTACCTGCAAGTGCTGCCGTTCCGTTGGAGGATATCCTTCCGCCAAGCCTGGCTTTGGGCGAAGCCGAAAGAATTGAAGAGATAACGGGCTCGGCTTTTGTCGACGTTTACAAGATTCGCAATTTGTCGCGCCTTGAACAAAAACTGGTGTCAGTCCTTGGTTTCGACGATTCCCTTGAGGACAATGTCATCCAATTTGAGAGTCGTACTGGCAGCTGATGAATATAGACACGGACCCAGATCAAACCTACAGGCGCTCTTTTTTGCGCCTGTAGGTTGTGCTGTGAGTCAACGATCGGAAAGAAACCATAGAAAGATCAGTGCAAGATAAGCACACCTTCCCAATGCAAAACATCCGTGTTGAATAGCTATTTAATGAGGATTGTCATTGGCCTGTGTTCACCCGCTTTCAAACACCGCGCCCTCCTGTTCCCCCCATGGCTTCGCCGCAATATCAATCAGGTCGGCGATCTTCACAGCCGGGATTTCCTGTTTCATGACCAGCCGATTAACAACCATTGGCGCAAGATAGGCGATCCGGATTTGGCGACTGACGAAGCGGTCGGATAGACCCTCGGCGGCCGCAAGATCGCTGATCGTGTTCGCCT
>DOIU01000398.1 GCA_003511825.1 Gammaproteobacteria bacterium
AGCGTCAGATCAGGCTGAAAATCCTCCAAGACAAAGCGCGCCAATGCATGCACACGCTCAGGCCCCAACCCTCGCCCACCGCCCTGGTAGGCAAAGCTCGCATCAATGAAACGGTCGGACAAGACCCAGTGTCCTTGCGAGAGCGCCGGGAGGATTTTTCGATGCACATGCTCGGCGCGCGCGGCAAAAACCAACAGCAACTCGGTATCCGCGTGCATGCCATGATTGTCGACATCCAACAACAGTTGGCGGATCGCTTCGCCAAGGTCGGTGCCGCCCGGCTCGCGCGTGACGATCAACTCAATGCCCTGAGCCGTGAGGTAGTCCTGAATGAAGCGCAGGTTAGTCGATTTGCCCACGCCTTCGCCACCTTCCAGCGTGATGAATTTACCTCGGGATGTCATGCGGTCTTAACACACTCGTTCACTGCTTCAACTGGTATTTTCGAACCGCGGCATTGTGCTGTTCCAACGTCGCGGAAAACTGATGAGAACCGTCGCCGCGCGCCACAAAATACAAGGCTTCTCCCTTCTGCGGGTGCAAAGCGGCATGGATTGCGTCGCGCCCTGCCAACGCGATGGGAGATGGCGGTAAACCATGACGCGTGTAGGTATTGTAGGGCGTATCGGTGGTGAGATCACGCCGGCGAATATTGCCCTCATAGGCATCGCCCATACCGTAAATCACAGTGGGGTCTGTCTGTAAACGCATCCCTATGCGCAGTCGGCGGTTAAACACGCCTGAAATCTGCGGACGCTCGGCGGCAACACCAGTTTCTTTCTCAATGATGGAGGCGAGTGTCAGCACTTCATACGCACTGTTGAGTTCGATGTTCGGCGGCCGTTTATCCCATTGGTCGTCGAGAGTTTGATGCAATGCACGATGCGCAATTTGCAACACATCAAAGTCAGTCATGCCGCGAGTATAGCGGTAGGTATCAGGTAGGAACTGCCCTTCTGGATGCACATTGGGTTTGCCTAGGCGCTCCATCAGCTCGGTATCACTGACGTCTGCCAAGGTTTGATCCAGTGTCTCCACCTGGGCCAAGGCTTCACGCAAGCGGCGCACAGTCCAGCCTTCAATGATCGCAAACCGGTACTGGGTAACATCACCCGAGACGAACAGCGCCAGCAGTTGCGGTGGCGTCAAGCCGGGCGTGAGTCGGTACTCCCCCGCCTGTAAGGAGCCTGACTTGCCCGATACACGCGCATAGAGGTCAAAGCCCCAGTCCGGCGACAGTAACCCGTCGGCAGCCAGTTCGCGGCCTACGCGTCGTGCTGACCATCCTTTTTTGAGGACAAAGATGTGTTCTTTACCAGAGATTTGCAGTGGGGTATCGACAAAACTGCGGTATTGCCACAATGCAACTGCCGCCCCAGCGATACCGAGCAACAATAGGGAAAGCACTGCGCGCTTGATCATATCACCGCCTTAGGAGCTGCTGGCCGACACCCTGCCGACAGGAAAAAAGCCGCCGGCAGATTTTGGTAGTCGGTACTTACAGTCGCGAGAAAACGACCGTCCCGTTGGTACCGCCAAAACCGAAGGAGTTAGAAATCGCGACACGGATCGGCATGGATCGGGCGCCATCGGCGACGAAATCCAAGTCGCATTCCGGGTCGGGGTTCTCTAAGTTGATGGTGGGCGGCGCAATCTGGTCGCGAATCGCCAGCACGCTGAATGCGGCTTCGATACCGCCAGCCGCACCCAATAGGTGACCGGTCATGGATTTGGTGGAACTGACCGCCAACTGCCGCGCATGATCGCCAAAACAGGCTTTCACAGCCGTGGTTTCTGCAACGTCACCTGCGGGTGTTGAGGTGCCGTGCGCATTGACGTAATCCACTTCGTCGGGATTCACGCCCGCATTGCGCAGCGCCGTCTCCATGCATCGGCGCGCACCGTCACCGTTTTCTGCCGGCAAGGTCATGTGATAGGCGTCGCCGCTCATGCCGTAGCCGGTTAACTCACAGTAGATATCCGCGCCACGGGCACGCGCATGCTCGTACTCTTCAAGCACCAGCACCCCTGCGCCATCACCCAGCACAAATCCGTCGCGGTCTTGGTCCCACGGACGGCTGGCGCCTTGGGGATCATCATTGCGCGTAGAAAGCGCGCGTGCGGCGCCAAAGCCCGCCAAGCCGAGTGGCGAGGTGGCCATCTCTGCGCCGCCTGCCAACATGACATCGGCGTCACCGTACTCGATGAAACGGGCCGCATCACCGATGTTATGCGTGCCGGTGGTACAGGCCGTGGTGATGCATATGTTCGGGCCTTGCAGACCGTAGAGAATAGAGAGGTTGCCCGCGATCATGTTAATGATAGTGGAAGGCACGAAAAACGGTGAGACTCTGCGCGGGCCGCTTTTCAGCAGCTGCTGGTGCTGGGCTTCAATATTGGCCAAACCGCCAATCCCCGAGCCTACAGCCACACCCACGCGGGTAGGATTGATCTTTTCCATGTCCACGCCGGCATCACGCATGGCTTGTACGCCTGCGGCAATCCCGTAATGGATGAAGATGTCCATTTTGCGGGCATCTTTCTTGGGCAGGTATTGCTCAACGTCGAAGCTTTTGACAGGTGCGCTGAAGCGCGTTGGATACGCTGACACATCAAACGTGGTAATCGGCTCAACACCTGATTTACCCGCTAAAATATGCTGCCAGCTTTCCTCGACCGTGTTGCCAAGAGGCGTCACCAGGCCGATCCCTGTCACTACCACCCGTCGCTTACTCAAACTCTTTCCCCACCCTGTATTCGTTGCCACCGCACTAAAAATGCAAAAAAGCCGCAACCTGCAATAGATGCGGCTTTACACATTCTCAGCATGCAGGGCTTATTCGAGATGTGCGTTAACGTAGTTGATGGCTTGTTCAACTGTGGTGATCTTCTCAGCTTCTTCGTCCGGAATCTCACACTCAAATTCTTCTTCCAACGCCATAACGAGTTCAACGGTATCCAGAGAATCAGCACCCAGATCATCCACGAAAGACGCACCCACAGTGACTTCTTCTTCTTTAACGCCAAGTTGTTCCACAACAATTTTTCTGACGCGTTCTTCGACACTACTCATAGTCTGATTGACCTCCAGGTATCAGTTTCTGGGTTTGGTTAGGCGTATAAGCCGCTGCGGCATATTGTAGAGAAATCAGCTGATTCATGCCACGGCGTATTCACCACCCAAAACACCCAGAAAAAATTAACAATTTCAATAAATTAAAAAACTTTTCTTTAATCAGCTTTAATATTCTCTAATTCATGTACATACCACCGTTTACATGCAGCGTGTGGCCGGTGATATACGAGGCGTGCTCAGATGCGAGAAAAACCGCCGCATGCGCGATCTCTTCAGGCTGCCCCAAGCGGCCCAATGCAATGCCACCCATCAGTGCTTCTTTTTGCGCGTCCGGCAAGGCATCGGTCATATCAGACGCGATAAACCCGGGAGCAATCGTATTCACTGTGATCCCGCGCGCACCGAGTTCACTGGCCAGCGATCGCGAGAAACCGCCGATGCCGGCCTTTGCCGCAGCGTAGTTGCTCTGTCCGGCGTTACCGGTCGCGCCAACGACGGAGGCAATATTAATGACGCGTCCGCCGCGGTTCTTCAGCATGCCGCGCACACAGGCTTTGGTCATGCGGAAGATGGATGTCAGGTTGGTGGCGATGATGTCGTCCCACTCATCGTCTTTCATGCGCAACAACAGATTGTCGCGGGTAATACCTGCATTGTTGACCAACACGGTCACGGCACCGAAGGCCTCGTTGATCTCTTTGACCAAGGCGGGAATGCTCTCAGCCTCGTTGACATTGAGCACTTTACCGGCACCCTTCACACCGCTGTCGCGCAGGTAGCCTGAGATGGCTTCAGCACCCGACTCACTGGTCGCCGTGCCAATGACAGTGGCGCCCTCTGCCCCCATGCGTTGTGCGATGGCTTTGCCGATGCCACGGCTTGCCCCGGTCACCAGGGCGATTTGATTTTCGAGTAACACGACGTATCGTTCCTCAGGAATGTTCAGCCGTTGCCAGGCTGATAGCGTGATCGAGTGAATCCGGGTCTTGTACACAGACGCCCGTGAGCGACTTATCGATGCGCTTGGTCAAACCGGTCAACACCTTGCCTGGCCCCATTTCGACCACCAGCTCAACACCTGCCGCCTTGATGGCCTGCACCGACCCTGTCCAATAAACTGGGTTGTTAACGTGGCGTTTCAAGGCCCCGAGCATGTCTTCCAGCGTGTCGTAGCTGCGAGCCTCGAGGTTTTGGATGACGCGCATATCCGCGGATGTTACCGGCGTTGATGCGATGCGCGCCGCCAAGGGCTCAGCGGCCACGTCCATCAAGGCACTGTGATTCGGGACGCTGACGGGCAAGACCATAGCGCGCCGGGCACCCTTGGCTTTTGCGGCCTCCGTCGCCTGCTCAACCGCATCCAAATGCCCTGAAATCACAACTTGCCCCGGCGCATTGAAATTCACCGCTTGCACCACGCGCTCACCGTGAATATCAGCACAGACCGCAGCGACACTTTCATCATCGAGTCCCATGATCGCTGCCATGCCGCCCACGCCTGCCGGCACCGCATTGCCCATCAGGCGCGCACGCTCTGCGACCAACCCCATGGCGTCTTCGTAGGCAAACACACCCGCCGCTGTCAGCGCGCTGTATTCGCCCAAACTGTGACCGGCTAACACGGTCGGCAGTGGCCCACCGGCGGCCTGCCAGCAGCGCCATACGGCAACGCCGCTGGCAAACATGACAGGCTGTGTGTATTCAGTTTGCTTGAGGGTGTCTTCCGGCCCTTCTTGGACGAGTTTCCAAACGTCGTAGCCCAAGACCTCTGAGCCTTGTGCGAAAGTCTCGCCGACCGCATCGAACCGCTCAGACAAGGCCTTGAGCATACCCACCGATTGCGAACCCTGCCCCGGGAAAACCGCCGCTAATTTCATGGCTGTTGTACCACTCCTCATTGTGAATAAACCGGCGACGCGCGCTCAGGACAAGCCGAGCACGTCGCCCATGTCATAGAGCCCCGCCGGCTGAGAAGCAACCCACTGCGCGGCGCGTACTGCACCGCTCGCAAAGGTCATACGGTTCGAGGCTTTATGTGTAATTTCCAGACGCTCGCCGACACCGGCAAACAATACCGTGTGATCGCCCACCACATCACCACCGCGAATGGTTTCAAAACCAATGGTCTTGGCATCGCGCTCGCCGGTGTGGCCCTCACGGCCATAGACGGCGCAGCTGGCCAGGTCTCGACCCAATGCTTCGGCGACCACCTCACCCATACGCAAGGCTGTCCCCGATGGTGCATCCACCTTATGGCGGTGATGCGCCTCGATAATTTCGACGTCATAGTCATCACCGAGGACCTTGGCCGCCTCAGCCAGCAGTCGCAACGAGAGGGTCACCCCCACGCTGTAATTCGCCGCAAACACGACGGGAATCTGTTCCGCCGCCGCCGCAATGCGTGCCTTTTGCGCCTCCGAGAAGCCGGTTGTGCCGATGACAGCGGATTTACCGTTAGCCACGGCCGCATCGAGCGTCGCAAGCGCCGGCTCCGGGCGCGTGAAATCAATCGCCACATCCGCCGCCGCAAGCGCGGGCGACAAATCACTGATGACCTCAACCCCCAACGGGCTGCCATGAAGCAACAGACCTGCGTCAGTGCCAAGGTACGGGCTTGAAGAGTGTTCGACGGCGGCCGTCAGCGTGAGAGAGTCGCGCTCCTCGCATGCCTGCATCAAGGCGCGTCCCATGCGGCCAGCTACACCAATAATCGCAACGTTGACCATTGATCGGGAAAGACTATTACCGTGAAAAACCAGTCAAGGATAGCACAACTGTGTCGAGGCTCACAAAACTATTGGCGGCAAACATTAGGCCTCTGCGCCCTGATCTGTCGCTAATAAGGCCAGTAATTGCGCCTCATCGCGAACAGGCACGCCCAACTTTTCAGCTTTTGTCACCTTGCTGCCCGGCGCATCACCAGCGAAGACCGCCGTGGTTTTCTTGGACACGCTCCCCGTAACCTTGGCCCCTAACTGCTCGAGCGCTGCTTTTGCCTCGGTCCGCGTCATGCCATCAAACGTGCCCGTGAGCACGTAGATGTCGCCATCCAGGCCGCCTTCAACGGGGACTTGCACGCGCTCGGGCGCAGGCCAGTGAATGCCTTTCTCCAACAGCGAGCGGATAACGCGCTGATTGTGAGGCTCCTGGAAAAACGCCACCACGTGTTTGGCCACAATGGGGCCGACGTCGTCCACCGCTTGCAGTTGCTCGTCATCGGCCTGCATCAGGCTGTCCAAGTCACCAAAATTCTCCGCCAACGCTTTCGCGGTGGCTTCGCCCACTTCGCGAATCCCGAGCGCATAAATAAAGCGTTGCAAGGTGGTGTTTTGGCTCTCAGACAGCGCCTTGAGCAGGTTCTCGGCAGACTTCTCGCCCATGCGCGGTAGCGCGGCCACAGACTCTTGCGTGAGGGAAAACAGATCGTCCACATGCTCGATCAAGCCTTGATCAAGCAGCTGCTCGATCAATTTGTCGCCCAAGCCTTCGATATCCAAGGCCTTGCGACTGGCAAAGTGTTTGATCGCCTCCTTGCGCTGCGCTTGGCACACCAAACCAGCCGTGCACCGCGCCACAGCCTCACCTTCAATCTGTTCCACCTTAGAGTCACACATCGGGCAGATCAGCGGCATCACGATCTCTTCGGTCTCTGCGGGTCGCAGCTCAAGTAGGCTGCGCACGACTTCGGGAATCACATCGCCCGCGCGTCTGACGACAACGGTGTCGCCAATACGGATGTCCTTGCGCCGCACTTCGTCCATATTATGCAGTGTGGCGTTGCTCACCTGCACACCGCCGACCTGCACCGGCTGCAAGCGTGCTACCGGCGTGATGGCGCCGGTGCGCCCCACTTGGAACTCCACCGCTTGCACGAGCGTTTGCGCTTCTTCGGCGGGGAATTTCTGCGCAATCGCCCAGCGCGGCGCGCGCGAGACAAACCCCAACGTGGCTTGCGCAGCCAAGTCATTCACTTTAAAGACGACACCATCAATCTCATAGGGCAAGGCATCACGACGCTTGCCCAAGGCTTGATACCACGCGTAACACGCTGCAATACCGTCGCAACGGGTGGTCTCGTCATTCACCGGAAAACCCAGCGAACGCAGCCAGGTGAGTGTGGCATAGTGACTGGTCGGCGGCGGAGCACCTTCCAGCTCACCCAAGGCATACACATACAAGGACAAGGGCCGCGACGCGGTGATGTTGGCATCGAGCAAACGCAGGCTGCCAGCCGCCGCGTTACGCGGATTGGCAAACACTTTCTCGCCGGCTTGTTCAGCGTTTGCATTCAAGCGTGCGAAACCCGCCTTGTGCATAAACACCTCGCCGCGCACCTCAAGCAGGCTTGGCGGATCATCAGTCGGCAATTGCAGAGGCAGGCTGCCGATGGTCTTGAGGTTCGGCGTGATGTTCTCACCGCGCGAACCATCGCCGCGCGTCGCGCCCTGAACAAAGACGCCGTCTTTGTAGGTCAGGCTGACGGCGAGTCCATCCAGTTTGGGTTCGGCGACATAGTCGATCGAGACATCCTCAGCGCAGTCAAGGCGATCACGGACACGCTTATCAAAATCGTGTAATTCGTCCTCAGAGAAGGCATTCGCCAACGACAGCATGGGCACGCGATGACGGACCGTATCAAAGGCCGATACAGGTTCGGCACCGACGGTCTGCGTGGGCGAATCTGCGATAAGCAATGCAGGGTGCTCAGTTTCAAGCGTCTGCAATTCGCGCCACAGGCTATCGTACTCAGCGTCACTGA
>DOIU01000417.1 GCA_003511825.1 Gammaproteobacteria bacterium
GTGACCACTCAGCTGATCGCCGATGACGGCCAGCCGGTGTTTATTGGCGGGCTGCTCAAAAACACCAAGGCGGAGCGTGAATCGGGTGTGCCAGGGCTGCGTTCTATTCCCGTGGTCGGTGGCTTGTTCTCGCGCACCGAAGATCGCTTTGCCAAGACCGAGACGGTGGTGATTATTCGCCCTTATTTGGTCAGAGCATCCCGGCCTGGGCGCTTTGAGCAAGAGCTGTCTCGCTCACGCCAACTGGCTAACTCGCTCAAGCTCGATGTCGCACCGCAAGCGGCCAACCAGGATGTCAATAACGCATTCTACACGCGAGATCCACAAGCGCCTGAGCGGGGCGTCAGCGACGCCACCGATCCGGACGTGGTGCTGGACGAACTGGAAATTCGCGAGCAACAGCAAAAGCCCCAGAAGAACACCAGCAACCTCGGCTGGCTGCTCAGTGCGTTGGCCCTGATCTTACTCTTATAGCCACGCTTGCCCGCGTTTTACTGAAAGACATACTTGTAACTGGCTTGCATAATCACCGCCGTGTTGGTGTCAAATTCGGAGTGCGCGAAGGTCTGAGCCATGTATTCGGCGCGCAGCCTTAAGCTGCCGTCAGCTCCCACGGGCAAGCCATACTTGAGGCCGACCGCGTAGCTCCAAAACCGATCCAAGCGATAATCCGCGCTGACATAGCCGTCTTCCGGCACCAGAACGTTCACATTTTCATCAACCCCCAGGTGGTGCTGGTAAAACTCAGCGGCCGTTTGTTTGTAAAGACGGGCATGCGGCTCCAGAAAACGCTGCTTGCCAAAGTCCATATGGAACTTGGCATCCAGCGTGTGTGAGCGGATGTTCCAATCGTCTTGGTAGAGACGGTACGAGGTGTGTAAGGTATTGTTTGATTGGTTCAGCTTGTGCGCGAGTTTGCTGTACAGACTCATGCGGCTGCGCTCGCCGGGGCGATGTTCATGGTACGTGTCGACGATATTGCCGACGCCATCGGTGGCGCTGATGACTTTATACGGGTCTGTATGGTAACCGCTGGAGCGGGCATAGCTAAGGTTCACCTGGCCCACTGTGCGCCGGTTAAGAATGTGTGATACGCCGACGATGGCGTCCCAACTGGTGCGTTCACCTTTGCCCAGACTCTGACTTGTGGCGGTGCTGGCCAATGGTTCTGGCGTGTCATTGCCGCCGCTGCGAAAGATACTGTCGTTAGTCAGTCCGAGACCCGCGCTGTAGGTGGTTTGACGGTTCGCGTTATCGCGCTCTACTGTCAGTCCACCGCCGAGTGATTCATAGTCATTCTCAGACGAGATGCTCGCAGCGTACTGCGTGCGCGTGTGTGAATTCCACGCATGGGTCCAGTCTGCGTTCACACCCAGGCGAGAGTCTTCAAACTCCGCCATAGAGCCGCCGCCGGCCGAGCCCGTACTGAAGCCACTGTTGCCCGAGGCGCTGGTAAAGGTCACGCTTTCATTATTGGAGCGTACCGCGCCGGTGGGAGAAGCGCCCGACATGGTGTCGTGGACCAGCTTGAGCCTGACCGTGTCGTTGTCGCTGACCTTACCCTGCACGTCGCCAATCCACTTGGTGACGGACACACGGTCATCAGCTTCCTGGTAGCTGAGCAGCGAGCTGTCAACTTCCCAATCGTTTTCAAAGGCGTTGGCGCCAGCGTGTTGCGACAGCAGCGTGCATGTCGCCAGTGCGAGGTGTTGGCGTATTGATTTCATCAGTTACACCCGCATCCGCCGCCGCCAATACCTTTACCACCGGTCGAGGCTTCGCGGCTAAAATAGATATGATCATCCACATAGCTTTGCATGGCATCGGGTTCGAGCTGCAGGCTGTCTTGAGCCAGCAAGCCTCGGTCCCAGGGTTTGACCGTTTCTGTGTGGGTGATGTCAGCCAGTGTGCTGCAGGCGGTCAATGGCAGCATGGCCAGAACAAGTAGTGAGCGTGGCAGCTTCATACGCTTTCTCCCAAGGCTTTGCGGATGGACTGCTCGATGGCCGCCTTGTCTTTTTGGCGAAAGCCCCGGTGCTGATGCACGATCTTGCCATCCCGACCAATCAGATAGGAGCTTGGCATCGCCAGCACATTAAACGCTTCGGCCGTTTGCCCCGCTTGGTCAAAGGCGACGGTAAAGTCCACGCTTAAGGATTGCAAGAAGTGCTCGGCCTCCGCGCGTGACGCATCCAGGTTGACGGCGATGACCGTGAGCCCGGCCTCTCTGTAGCGTTGTTGCAGTGTGTTCATCCACGGAAACGATTTACGGCAGGGCGAACACCAAGAGGCCCAAAAATCCAGATACACCACAGAGCCGCGATGTGCCTCTAAAGACACTGCGCTGTGGGCGCCAGGTAATTTGAATGAAGGTGCTGTTTCTGCGTGGGTGTGAGGGCTTAAGGCCGCAAACAGCAAAGAGACAGACAAGACGAATGATCGTGTTTTCAAGGTAATGACTCCCGCGTCGCCAAGGTTACAACAAGCGCACAAGGCCGCATGCTTTTTGCGGTTATAGAAGGGAATGACAGGCTTGCTGTGAATCCGTCGCGAATTCGTGATGGAGGCCGCAATCCGTCAAGAGATTTTTCGGACGAGCGCCCAAGGCGGTTGCGATGCGGTGTGCGATCCGTTCTTAGCGCTGACAACAATAGCGCACAGACTGTGCATCCAAAAAGTGTTCAGCGGCTTTGCCTTTTAGCAAGGCCAGGGTTGAGAGAATACCGGCTTCAATACAGGTGTCTGCCGCTACCGTGACCGCGTGTGGTGCGTCTGGGACAGGCCAGCCCGTCTGTGGATTGAGTACATGGGTGTAGCGGATGCCGTCTTTGAGCACATAACGATGACTGTCGCCGCTGGTGGTCAGTGCGCCGCGTGCTATCGCGATGTTGCCCATCGCACTGCCAAGCGCGTGTGAGTGCTCGACGCCAACCTGCCAAGCTATGTCGTCGCGTCGCGGCCCACTCACATGCAAATCACCGCCAAAATTCACCAGGACGCTGTTGTCCGTTTGCGCACACAGAAGCAGCAGCGTGCGATCCACCGCGTACTCCTTGCCGATCCCGCCCAAGTCGATCTCCATGCCCGGCGGCAGCGTGATGTAGGGAGATTGCCAGGTGACCTTGTCCCAGCCGATAGACGGCAGCAGGGCGTCGATGTCACGCGGGTGAGGGAGGTGGTCAGAGCCGTCAAAGCGCCAGACCTTGCGCAAGACGCCGGCGGTCACATCAAATAAACCCTCGCTCATCGCATAGCATTGTGCGGCAAAGTCCAATAACTGTGCGGTTTCAGCGTCAACCTCTATACGCTCGCCATCGCTGTGGTTGATGCGATGAACAATATTGTCGTCGCGGAATCGGCTGAACTTCCGCTCAATGCGCAGCGCTTCAGCGGCCGCCAGTTCGCCCAGGGGCTGTGCGGCGGCTACGTCAGCATGGTCGATAAACACCTCACACGGGCTTGCCATCGCACGAAAGCGTGCGGCGACATAACCGTTGCGTTGTTCAACGTTTACGGGGGGGCTCGGCGATGGTTCTGCTCCCTGGCAAATAAAAAACCTGCGTGAGTTATCACTTTGGCACGACGCACATCACATTGCGCTGTTCCGTCAAGAATATTAGCAAAGATCTTCTACAGTAATCCTCATGCTTCACTGCGCGGTTGTAGGGCCAGCGGCAGCAAAAAGGCGTACAGAGGTGCTGATGGCGCGCTGTGCGTGCGTTGTACATTCAGAACAAGAGAGCCGTCTCATGAAAACAAAGCTCCTTATCGTCTCCTGCATATCTCTGGCCATATCGGCCTGTAACCCCGGACAACCCATCGACAGCGCCGCAACCGGCAGCGACTTTGCGGTGAAAGGTTTCGCTGCGCCGATGTCAGAGAGTGAGTTCGATGCCTTGGCCCCTGGCGAGCAATACCGTATCGCCAACAAGCTCATGTCAACGCTCTACAAAGGCGTGGCTGTGGATGCATTTTTTGATCTCTCTGCGGGCCTGAAGTCTCCTGTTCGCAAAGATCAGGCGGACACCCTGAGCGATATTCGCATGCGGCTGGGACAGCCGCTGGACACCGAGACCCGCTACCGCATTGATCGCCTGATTGAGGGCGACCCCGATGCGGTGGATGTGAATGGCGACCCTGAGCCACTGGAGCCGCGTTACGCATTCAATAACAATCGCCCCAAGCAAATGCCGCTGGCGCGCATCACAGAATATCCCTTGAGCAAAGACATGTTCTCTCAATGGATGGCCTTGCATCTGACCAACACCATCTTGTTCTCGCCCGCCGAAGAAATTGACAGCGCGGACATTACCGATGTTCAGAATCTGTTCCGTCGCCTGGAGCTTGCCATCAAGAACGACACCAGCGTGCGCGCGATTGTGTCCACCCATCAGCGCTCGGTGGAGAATTGGCGCCGGTTCCGTTCGCCGGAAGACAACACGCGCGAGATGATAGAAATCTATCTGGGATTGTTTGATCGTGACGACGATGTGCCCAAGGCATCACAAGTATGTCGCGACTTGTATTTAACCGATGAAGCCGCCGGTTATAAGCTCGCCTACACCGATTACCCCAACGATGAGCCGCAACTGGTGTTGGGCCAGTACGTGCTCAACTGCAATGATTTTTATGACTTGATCGCGTCTCACCCCTTGCTGATTCCGCGCGTCATCAGCGTCTTGGTGGATTACTTTTTTGAGGGGCGCAGCACGGAGGATCGCACCCAACTGGTGGCGTCGATCGCCGCTGGCAATCCCGAAACGTTTGAAGAGATCTTTACCGCCATCCTGTTCTCGCGGGAATACTTGATGAACACCGAGCGTGCGCGCTCGTTTGAAGAGAACTTTATGGCGACAGCGGCGCGCTTGCAGTGGGAAGCGCGCGGCGATGTCTTTATGGGTATGACCACCGGCCGCGGTGGATCATCTCGCGCAGAAATGGCGGAGATGGGCTGGCCCACCATGAGCTTGAAGCTTGGCCGCTTGAACGGCATCCCGTTGGATTCGCTCAGCTTCGCCAATTACCACAAAGGATTTCGTGAGTTATTGCTGCTCGATAAATACCGCTGGGGTGTCCCCATGGGCATGATCAAACCCGAAAGCCCCTGGCCAGAAGTGCCTGAAGCCTTGGACGATAACGCGGATGATGAAGAGCGCGCGCAGTATCGCGAAGATCTCGAGAATTACAACGCGGATCTCGCCACGCTAACGCCGCCCGAGCGCGCACTCTACGACGAAGCCCTGGCCGAATGGAACGAGGAGATGCTGGTCTACCGCCGCGTAGAAGCCCTCGATGTGGATGAGCTGGTGGACTATTTGTTCTTGAGCGTTGCCGAACGCAAAGCGCTGAACATCGAGCGCGCCGGTCTTATCCAGATCTTTGATGTCAACGGCTATTTAAAAACCATTGACGATGAAAAGTTTGTTTTACCTTGGCACCGCGATGAGCTTGCACGCTTAGTGTTGGATTATCTATCGCGTTTGCCCGAAATCTATTATCACAAAAAAGCCAACCTGGGAGCCTAGACCATGAATCGAAGAGCCTTTCTGAAATCCACAGGTGCATTTGGACTGTCCATGTTGGCGCCGTCTGTGTTCACCCGCCAGGGGTTGATCGCGGAT
>DOIU01000354.1 GCA_003511825.1 Gammaproteobacteria bacterium
ACCGCTTTTGCGCTGGTTTGATCCAGGGTTGGCGTTGTTGGCTTGTCTTCGGGGAGCAGGAACTGCTGGGGCTGAAATCCGCCGTACACGCGCTGAAACTTCATCCACGACGGGGCATCGGGGTTGGTGACGTATTCAGACTTGGCGCGTGGAATGTCGTCAGCGTTCCATTCGGTGGCCGGGTGTTTATACAGTGCCATGGCCTCGCGGTTCAGTTCGATATCCGGGTTTCTTTCCTGCATCACGGCAAAGGTTTCAACGGAATGCAATTTGCCGTTCTTTGACCCCGCTTGTTCCAGAATCATTGTGCGCGTTGCGATCTTGCGGTAAATCGCCGCCATTTCGTCGAAAGATATGTGCGCGTTGTTTTCCCAGATACCGTCCAAGTTCTCCTGGACGTAAGTCCATTCATCATCGAGTGTGGAGGGTGCGAGACGATTCGACCCGTGCATGGCCATAAACACACGCGGACGATCCCGGCAGATATTCCTCTGGACGACGTCCACGTTTTTAAAGGCGAAACCGCCGGGTTCTTTGCCAAGATACAGGCAAGAATCCTCTCCGCGCATCACCATCTCCCAGTCGTCATCGCGCGAGCCGGTAAAGTTAAATTTGGCGTAGTAGCCGTCTGCAACGCGCACTGATCGGGCCGCGCCTTTGGCCAATCCCATCGCAGCGAGTGCGCCGTGTTCGTAGTATTGCTCTTCGGTGAGACAGATTTTTGGGCCTTTGAACCCGCACTGAGGATACAACGTGACCAGGCATTCCACCGCTTGCGGTGTGGGGCACTCGATACTGTCCGGGTCGGTGTTGTCGTCGGGTTCCGGTGCTGGTTCGGGCTCAGGCGCTGGTTCGGGCTCAGGCGCTGGTTCGGGCTCAGGCTCAACGTCAACATCTTGGCCGGGGTTCGCTTCCCCAAGGTTTGGTGTGTCGTTTTCGGTAGGTTCTTCAATGTCACCGCTGCAAGAGATCAGCAACAGAGTGACCAGCAGCATTAAATAAAATCTTATTTTTGTTGTCATTTTTCGCCTCGTCAGTCTCTCGAGTTACGGCAATCGACGTTGAGAGCCGTTCCTTGGGTCGATAGGGTCAGTTCTCATCGAACCTATCGATCCTGAGATCACTTCGTCGACGTCACTGGTCAAAATACAGTGACCAAGGTTTGGACATGCGTGAAACGTGCCGACTAGGCTTTGTGACTACCTGGTACCCTTGCTGTGAAAGGGGCAGGCCGTGCGTTGTTGCGGGTTTTGATGCGCCGCTAATTGATCCACATACGCCTTGATATCCACCAGTGGTGTGCCGTTCAGGCAGTCGAGCGAACTGATCGTGAGCTGATTACCGTTCACATCAAACAGTTCAACAACGCTCACTGCAATCGGGTTGGGGCGCACGGGCGAACGCAGCGCGAACACACCGCGGCTACCGGCGTTGGGGTCTTTGGGAGGGATGCGTTGCAAGACGTCTCTTGCGGATTGGTCGAACCAGTAGAGCACGTGCAGATAGCGTAGCTTTTCTATGCCCTTTAATGCAGGCAGGTACGCATCGTCGAGCGTGATCAGTGAACGCTCGGCATCGGGTTGTGGTTGGTGGGGACAGTCTTTTAGTGTGATATAGGGCGTTGAGATATGGCCGATAAACCGGATGGTCGCCTCTTGCATGGTGGTTTCCTCAAGGTGTTGTTGTGTGATTCTTCGGGTGACTAATGTGTGCTGCCATCACATGCGCAGACCGGTTGGCGTTAGCGTGGCTGCTTGCGTGCCCAACAGCCGCGCAACATCCGGGTCGTGAGTAAAGACCAACAATGCAAACTGATCGCGTTGTTGCAATGTCGTCAGCATCTCCAGCACCGCGTTGCGTGTGTGGGTATCCAGGGCTGATGTGGGTTCGTCGGCGATGAGCACCTGAGGTGCTAAAGCGAGGGCACGCGCGATGACAACGCGTTGCAGTTCGCCGCCGCTGAGTGTGTCAGGTCGGCGCTGGGTAAACTGCCGATCATGCGGTAACTGTACCGACGCCAACAGCTCGTTGACCCTGGCTGCGCGTTCGCGCGGAGTCATGGATGTCTGCAATCGCAGAGGCTCTGCGATGATTGATGCGATAGACAGATGCGGCGCGCAGGCGGCATACGGATGTTGGGAGATCAATGCCACAGTAGGGCCATTGGCTGAAGTCTCAGCGCCCTGATTGCTTGTGATCTGCCCGTGTTGCACCGCCTGCCAGCCGGCGATCAGGCGTGCCAGCGTTGTTTTACCCACACCGCTGTCACCCTGAATGACTCGCGTGTCCCCGGGTGCAAGATCGAGTGACACGTGTTGGAAGACATGGCGACCTTCGATGCGAAAACCCAGATTGCGGGCGCGGAGTATTGGCCGATCTTGCGTCTGTTGAAGCGGTTGAGAGACAACCTCTTTGCCTGTTGCCCGTCGCAGCAAACGCTGTGTCACGCGGTGTTGGGGGGCGGTGAACAGGTCCGACATGGCACCGTGTTCGATGATTCGCCCACGGTCCATCACCGCCACGCGATCGGCGATGGTCTGCACCAAGCTGAGGTCGTGCGTGACCAGTAGGACCGTTGTGGCCTTGGGTAGCCGCGCAAGTCGTTTCACAACCTCTGATTTGGCGTGAACGTCCAGCGCGGCCGTGGGCTCGTCCAGCACCAGTAGCTTGGGGTGATGCAGCATGGCTAAGACGATCAACACGCGCTGCGTTTCACCGCCACTGAGCATGCGAGGTCGGCGCGTGTGCAGTGATTCAGGGACGTTGCCGCGTAACAAAGCCGCGCATGCCAAAGGCTGGCACGTGCTGTATGACTGACCGGTGTGGACCTGCAAGCTCTCGATGATGTGGGCCAACACCGTCATTTGTGGATTCAGGTTGTCCGCCAGCCCCTGGCTAACACGTGCGATGATGCGGCCACGCAGAGGGGCCAGATTTGCAGATGAAGACGTACGGATCGCCATGCCGTCTAACTGCACATGGCCTTGAACAGGCGCATCGCATAAACCACTGACGAGTCGCGCCAGTGTGGATTTCCCTGCGCCTGAGGGCCCAATCACGGCGAGGCGTTCTCCTGGATTGAGTGTGAGGTTGATATCACGCAGTTGTGCCTGCCCGTCGAGAGTGAGGCTGACACCATCGAGCTTAAGCAACGCTGTCATGGCCTGCCTGCTGGGCGGAGGGGCGTCGCGTTATGAGGTGGCTGAGCTGGCTTAAGA
>DOIU01000103.1:0-2040 GCA_003511825.1 Gammaproteobacteria bacterium
GTTGTTTGATGTCGGCGTCTGTCTCCGCATCCCCGCCGAACCAGAGGCGGTTACGATTGTCTTGCGTCATGCCATCTTCAATGGGGCCGAACCAATAATCGAGAACGGTCTGAATGTCTTTTTGCATGTGAATAACCTCCGGGCGGCCTGCGTCTGTGGCCTGCGGGGTATAGCGTAGCAAATCAGTAAAATTTATGCCCGAGGTGATTCTTTTGTGGGGTTTGGCGTTACACTATGCGCCCAGCAAGCCCCGTGGGGTTGTCAGACTCCCCAGTGCGAGTGAGGAGCTGCCCATGTTTCGACCATGCGGGCTATTAATGCAAGCCGTGTGATTTCTGGGGTGGCTTGTGTGTAATGCAGGTGTGGCCTCGTAAAAGGCTGGGCGTAACGAGCGCGCTATGGGTCCGGGCTTTGATTGAGGCGAGACAAACCAAAGGAATTTATTAACGATGACTATCATGAAAAAGACAGTGGCCGCAATTGGCTTGGTACTCCTCACAGCGTGTAGCGGTGGCGGTGATTTGGTGGAGCAGATACAAAAATCTGCCGAGTCTGTTCTGGGTGAGGGTGCGCCGGCGGTGCTCAGCGATACGGACATTGCTGCCGGTCTCAAGGAAGCGCTCAATAAAGGCACAGGTATCGTGGTTGCGAATTTGGGCAAGAAAGGTGGCTTTGCGACGGATCAGACGATCCGTATTCCGCTGCCGCAAACCTTGGTGAAAGCCAAGGGGTATGCCGACAAAGTCGGGCTCGGCGATCACTTCGTTGAGCTTGAAGACCGCTTGAACGCTGCCGCTGAGCTCGCGACGCCCAAGGCAAAGGCATTGTTTGTCGATGCGATCAAAGACATGAGCCTCGGAGACGCTCGACAAATTCTGCAAGGGTCTGACGATGCAGCGACGCGTTATTTTGAGGGCAAGATGTCGGATCGACTGCGGACCGAGATGGAGCCCATCGTCGCCAGTTCACTGGATCAGGTGGGTGCCGTACGCAGTTTCAACAGCTTGTTAGAAGCCTACAAAAAAATCCCGTTTGCGCCCGAAGTCGAGGCTGACCTCACCGGTCATGTAGTTTCAGGCGGTGTCGATGGCATATTCCATTATGTTGCTGAAGAAGAGAAAGCGATCCGCGATAACCCAGCAGCGCGCACGACGGAGCTGTTGCAACGGGTTTTCGGTGCTCAAGAGTGAAAAACGGGCGATAAAGGTCAGTCTGACTGGTTTAGCGGTGCCATAAGCGGTACCATGCCATGTTTTTTACTGATCAAAGAACAAGCCTGCGAATGATGAAGCAAAACTCCTTCTCTCGGGAAGAACTGATACAGTGTGGTAAAGGTGAATTGTTTGGCGAAGGCAATGCGCGATTGCCTCTACCGAATATGTTAATGATTGATCGTATCGTTGACATCAACGCTGACGGTGGCGCCAAGGGTCGGGGGTTTATTCGTGCGGAACTCGATATTCGCCCTGAATTGTGGTTTTTTGACTGCCATTTCGAGTCAGATCCGGTGATGCCGGGATGTTTGGGTTTGGATGCGATGTGGCAACTCGTCGGTTTCTTCCTGGGTTGGAAAGGCAATCCTGGGCGAGGGCGGGCGCTGGGATGCGGCGAAGTGAAGTTCTCAGGACAGGTGTTGCCAACCGCCAAGTTGGTGACGTATGAGCTTGAGATCAAACGTTTGATTGAACGAAAGCTGGTGATGGGGATTGCCGACGGTCGAATGCTTGTCGATGGCAAGGAAATCTATTCCGCCAAAGACCTTCGCGTTGGTCTGTTTACATCAACGGACAATTTCTGAGATCAGATTGAGGATTTATACATGCGCAGAGTAGTGGTCACTGGTATCGGCATCGTGTCCTGCTTAGGCAACGATAAAGAAACCGTCAGTCAGTCGCTCAAGGACGGGAAGTCCGGTATCACCTATCGTGAAGAGTACGCCGAGTATGGCATGCGCAGCCACGTAGCCGCAGCGCCAGTGATTGATTTCAAGGCCCACATTGATCGCAAGCAGTTGCGCTTTATGGGTGATGCTGCTGCTTA
>DOIU01000103.1:2342-2584 GCA_003511825.1 Gammaproteobacteria bacterium
TTATGGGTGATGCTGCTGCTTATGCGTATATCTCCATGCAACAAGCCATTGAAGATGCCGGCTTGTCAGAAGACGATGTTTCCAACCTGCGCACGGGCATTATTGCCGGGTCGGGTGGCGCGGCGTCATCCAGCCAGGTGGATGCGGCTGATATTCTGCGCAATAAAGGGATTCGTCGCGTGGGTGCTTACCGTGTGACGCAGACAATGGCTAGCACTGTTTCAGCGTGTCTGGCGACGCCG
>DOIU01000489.1 GCA_003511825.1 Gammaproteobacteria bacterium
ACACTAATGCCGAGTATTCGTAAGGGGCAATCACACCCAGCGTGGCCAAGGTAAAGGCGCGCGTGATCAGGTAGTAGCCGACCAGGGCCAGCGCCGATGCCACGAGTACCATAGCAAATTCGTCGCCACCCACCGGGTGCCAGACGAATGGCAGCGTGCTGGTGGCGATCAAAGTGAGTGCGGCATTGAGGTAAAACATGAGAGAAAGCGTATTCTCCGTCAAGGCGAGTTTGCGTCCCAGGAGCATCAAACCGGCGTAAGACACGGCAGCGACCATGGGCAAGGTTGCGGATATCTGCAGGGTGTCGCTGCCTGGACGGGCAATCAGTACCACGCCAGCAAACCCGACGATCACCGCCAGCCAGCGGCGTATGCCCACGTGTTCTCCCAACAGCCACGCAGATCCGGCTGTCGTAAAAAAAATGGCGCAAAAAAACAGGGCTGTTGCGTCGGCCAGCGCCATGGTTTTGAGGGCGACAAAAAACGACAACGGCGCGAGGAAACCACAAACAGAACGCAGCAGGTGCAATCGCCAGTGACGCGTGGCGAGGACACTGATGTCGTAGCGTAATGTGATGATCCCGGCCAGCACGCCCGTGACGATCCAACCACGCAGGGCCAAAATCTGCAACACGGGTAAGTCGCGCAGCACAAGCCACTTCACCGCCGCATCCATCGCCGACAAGGCGGCAATTGCCGCAACCATATGGTAAATACCGAGCCGTGTGTGGGTCATGGGAGGCTGAGTGAATGTGTAGCTATTGAGTTGTCCGTTAGCCGCCAAACAGCAGTTTGGTTGCGCTGTTCAGTGCTTCGGGCGAGATGTTGGCCGCGAGCAAACCGCCCGCGATCGCCAGCGACAGTAACGGCCACAAGACAATGCTCAAAATGCCCGATGCAAGCAACAGAATCAGAATGATCAGGCCGTAGCGCCCCAATTGCTGGTAGTGATAGGCCCAGGTCGGGGGTAAGAGTCCCGCCACCACCTGACTGCCATCCAGCGGCGGCACGGGCAGCAAGTTCAGCATCATTAAAATGGCGTTAATGATGATGCCGGCAGCGCCCATATGGGTCAGTGCCCAGGCGATTCCGGGCGCCAGATCTCCAAGCAGCAGGCCGGTCTTCATGGCGAATGCCCAGGCCAAGAGCATCAAGAGATTACTGAACGGCCCGGCCAAAGCCACGATCACCATGTCGCGGCGCGGATGATGCAGTTTGCGTGTATCAACCGGCACGGGTTTGGCCCAGCCAAACATCAGTCCGCCGGGCAATAGCAACATGACGCCCGGCACCAGAATGGAGCCAATGGGGTCAATGTGCCGCAGTGGATTGAGTGAGAGGCGGCCCAGCTGTATTGCCGTCTGGTCACCGAGCCGCAACGCCGCCCAACCGTGGGCAATTTCGTGGACCGTGATGGCAAAAACGACCGGGAATATCCAGATCAGGATGCGTTCAATCAGAGACATCGGCAGCTCAATGCACGTGCTCGCCGCGAGAGGTGCCAGGCTTTTCTTGTACCAGGACCCAGGGTGCAGCCACCACACACCACAGCATCGGTTGTGCCTCGTGCCAGCGTCGCGCGTCGGCGTCGCTTGCCTTGGCGATGTCGCCTGTGTTGAGCCAAGAGGCCACAGTGTTGCGCCGATCCAGACTCATCTCTGTCGCCACATCGAGCAAACTCAGCGTTGGCCCCACTTTAACGACAACCCCTCGGGCGAAATGCACGGCCAGTTCAGACCAGGCGATTAAGGCGGTTTCACGATTGAGTTTGGCGCGCAGCAGTGTCTCATCGTCGAGCTCTTCGCTCATCATGTTCCTCGGCGGTTAGTCGTCATTCGGCAAACGATCAGTATACCGGATAATTGACCCCGGCGGCGTTTCGCAAGGCGTCTTGGATGCGTGTTCGTGCGCGTTCTCCGGCGAGTTGCTCGACGCGCTCCAGTTGGCCACGCCATCCCTGAAGCCCGCCGCTGTGGACGATGGCTACGTTCGCGTTGCGAGGAAAGTCGCCAGCGCGTGCGCGGTATAGGAGCTGGTAAACCAACTTCAGCGTATACACGGGATCAAGCAAGGTATCGGTGGCGTCCAACCACCTCAGCGCGAAGTCCACCAGATCATGATCCAGGCGTCCGAATCGCGTCTTATGGCTTGGTAGCCATTGCACCCTGCTCTGAGCAGCTTCTGTCTGACATAACTCAGCCACTCGCGCGGGCATACTGGGGTCTTTGACAGCGGGCATGACCAACAGGGTTTGCTCGGCGTGCATACCGTGCACCAGCCCGGCAGCCGTTGTGCCGGTGCCGGCGGCACAGGCGATGAATGCAGGCGTGTTACCTTCTGCCGTGCGAATACGTGGAGCAAGACCTTTGAACCCACTTAAGCCAAGCTCGCCAGCACCCCCTTCGGGGATGAGCAAGGCATTGGGATATCGGACTTGCCATTGGGTCAGCCAGTCATTGTCATGACGGCGTCGATAGTCAGCGCGATTGACAAAATGCAGGGTCATCCCTGCCCGTTTTGCGTCGATTAAGGTCGGGTTGTCGGCGCTTGTCGGTTCGCCGCGAATGATGCCGATGCTACTCAGGCCTGCTTTTTGCGCCGTTAACGCCAGTGCATGGATATGATTTGACCACACACCACCATAACTCAGCAGTTGCTGGCAACCCCGCGCCTTTGCAGCTTGCAGATAGCCTGCGAGTTTGTAGAGTTTATTCCCGCTGGCAAAGGGTACAATGGCGTCGAGGCGAATCAGATGGAGATGCGGTATCAGTGACGCGTCATTGCCAATGATGGCGGGTGGCAAATGCAGTGGCAGTGGGTCTGGTGCACGCTGAAGGAC
>DOIU01000179.1 GCA_003511825.1 Gammaproteobacteria bacterium
AAATGCACGCCGGGGAAGGGGATACCCAGATCTTCCAACAAGCGGTGGCGCACACGCGCAAATTCATGATTCAACAGCTCGGGAGGCAGTGTTGTTTTCAGTGCCTCGGGTAGTTCGAGCACAATGGGGATATTGGGTGCCAGCTCGTTGTCCGCGTCGGGCAGCTGGATCTGCACACCGGTATTGCCGGCAGGCGCCAATGCGGGGTAGGTGTCCAGGTACTGCCCGTCGCCTTCTTTTTCTTGGCTGTAGAGCGCGTAGCCCACGGCGCCGATGCCCAGGCCGAGGACGATAAACACGGGCGCCGGAAAACCCGGAATAGCGGCAAAGCCAAACATCAAGACCGCGCCGATCAACATGGCGCGCGGTTGTACGATGATCTGGCGACCGATGTCTGCGCCTAAGTTCTCGGCGTCTTCGCTGGCGACACGCGTGACGATGATGCCGGAAGTGATGGAGATAAACAGCGCAGGGATTTGCGCGATCAGGCCATCGCCCACCGTGAGCAAGGCATAGAGTTGCAGCGCTTCGCCCGCGCTCATACCGTTTTGGAACACACCGACAGACACACCGCCCAGGATGTTGACGATAATGATGAGCAAGCCAGCGATGGCATCACCCTTAACGAACTTCATGGCGCCGTCCATCGCGCCGTACATTTGGCTCTCTTTCTGCAGCTCCGCGCGCATGCGTCGCGCCTGTGCCATGGTGATGACACCAGAGCGCAGGTCGCTGTCAATACTCATTTGCTTGCCGGGCATACCGTCGAGTGAAAAGCGCGCACCCACTTCTGCCACCCGTTCAGAACCCTTGGTGATCACGATAAACTGCACCAGCGTGATGATGAGAAACACCACCAGCCCCACCACCATATTGCCGCCGACCACGAAATCCCCAAAGGTGTAAATGATCGCGCCCGCGTCTGCCTGCAGCAAAATCAGCCGGGTGGTGCTGATAGAGAGCGCAAGCCGGAACAGCGTCGATAGCAGCAACACTGACGGGAACGACGAAAAGGCGGTGGGTGTGCGGATATAAATCGACACCATCATCAAGACGACCGCCCCACAGAGGTTGATGGCGATGAGGATGTCTATCAGCAGTGTGGGCAGCGGCAGCACCATCATAAAGATAATGCCCACCAGTAACAGCGCGAGTGCGATGTCTGTTCGGTTCGCCAGGCGCAGTAAGCTGGCTTGCAGTTTTTCCGATGGCATAGCGTTGTGTGGCGTCTACGAACTCTCTGCTAACAAACGCATGGTCTCGTCAAAGGTTTGCCGCAGTTGCGCTTTTTTTGGCGGAAATCAGCACCGACCCTGTACGAAAGTTATATATCGTCTGCCAGTATTTTTAGGCGCGGCGATTTGTTAATTTTCTGCATCAAGTCAACCATCCCCGAATGACAGGAGCAGTCAGCATGAGCGTTGAGCAAATTCCACAACAGAGCGACGCAGTCGCCGACGTACAAGAAGCACTAACGTCTGGCGAACTCATCGGTCATCTGCGTCGCGCGCTCCACGGTAAGCGGGGCTTTAAGCCCGCGTATAGCAAGGAGGCGAAAAAAGCGCTGGCAAAGGTGGCGGCACATGTCGCGAATGACATTGACACCGATGCACCCGTGGTGCACCTGCGTCGCGAGCTGCGAGATTTGGCCAGTCGCCATCACCTGAATGTGGTCGACGGCGGGCTGGCCGCCAAAGACGCAGCGTCCCGTGCTGACGACAGGGCGCTCGCGCGATTGAAGCAGCAGTTTCGTGATCAGTTTGCGAAAGCAGCGGGGGACAAAGAAGAATTCCATCGTCTCATGCGGGAGGCGTTTGACGACGAATACAACGCCATGATGGCCGAAGACATGCGACTGGAGGCACTCAAGGGGGACTTCAGTTGGATGCCGGAGGTCGAGCTTGTCGACGGTGCCGCGCTGCGCGACAAGTCTGCGCTCAACCAAGGCCAAGGACTGGGCGCTTACAGCAAGAAGCACAACAAAATCTACCTCAGCCGCGACCTGTTGCGCAGTGACCCGAGCAAGGCCTCTGAGATCCTCACGGAGGAGTTTGGTCACGCGATTGATGCGCGGATCAACACCCGCGATGCCCGCGGCGACGAAGGCGAAATCTTCTCGCGACTGGTGCGTGGCGAAAAAATTGGTCAAGAAGAACTCGCAGCGCTCAAAGCCGAAAATGACAGCGGTGTGATTGAGGTCAATGGCGAGCAGATCGAGGTCGAATACGGACTGTTCAAATCGATCAAAAAAGGCATCAAGAAGATCGGTAAATCGATCAAAAAGGGCGTCAAAAAGATTGGCAAGGCCATCAAAAAAGGCGTTAAGAAAGTCGGTAGCGCGATTAAGAAAGGCTTTAAAAAGATCATGGAGAGCAAGTTGCTCGGCAAGATCATGGCCGTGGCGCGTTTTATCCCCATCCCCATCGTGCAAATGGTGGCGCGCGGCTACCAGCTCCTGCAAGGCGCCTATGGGGTGTATCAGGGCATTAAGAATAAGGCCTGGGGCGCGGTGCTGTCGGGCGTGGCGGGCGTCGCCGGTGGTGTGGCCAAGTTTGGCGGCGCGCTGGGGGCTTCCGGTAAGTTCATCAACACGGCAAACAATATCGCCAAAGCGGCCAATGTGGCGAACGGCGTGCATCAGGCCGTAAAAAACAAAGACTGGATGGCACTGGCATCCACGGCAGTCAGTTTTGCGCCTGACAGCAAGTTCAGCACAACCTTCAAGCCGCTGTTGCAGAAAGTGCAGGTCGGTACCTTGGCGTACAACGCCGCTAAGAAAGGCGACTACCTCGGTGCTATCGGGGTGGGGACAGGCTTGTTGCAGGATATCACCGGGCCTCAGGGGGATAAATTTCTGCAGTCTGTTGGTCATAACGCCTTGACCATGCGTGCCATTCAGCAGTCCATACGCACCGGGGATTACACCGGCGCCGTGGCGACGCTCACTGGTGAATACGCCGACAATCTGAAGTGGACCCCGAAAGC
>DOIU01000239.1 GCA_003511825.1 Gammaproteobacteria bacterium
CGGGTTTGCAACGGGCGACGTGCTTGGTATTCCATCTCATGACAACCTTGGTCATCAAGGTTGTCAGCGTCGCCATCACCGAACAACGAGCACGCAATTTCACACCTCAACGTAATCCGTCGAGCATCACTCAAGTTGTAGATCGCTCCCGCCGAAAAGATGGCAATGCCGCACTGATACCACCAAATATCATCACATGCGGGTCGCCCTCTTCAGCTCAGCCGCCAAGGCGCGAACGGCTTGCGACGGATAACAGTAACAGTCTGTTTCACAGCGTATATCAGATTCAATTACAATGTCTCGTACGCCTGACGTCGGGAGTCTCAGGGAAATAATCCCCGCAGTCGCCTAGCGTAAGTACAATAGCGGTACCGCCTACAATCGCATCATTCGCCCAATGCAGCTGACTCCGGATCGCAAGACCGCAGGCCAGTATCGAGCCAATGCTCGGTGTCTTGCGGCGAGCATTTTGTTGAGTAGTATGGCGAGTGACATTGACATTGAGAGAATGATGTATGAAATCAAACGGGTTTACCCTTGCACTGGCTATCCTTGTCCTCGTGGCCAGCGGGGTGATTTTTACCATCGTCAATGCACGTGCTAATGACGATACCCCGCCTGCGGAGGTCGATATGCGCACACCGGTGCGCATAGAACTCGCCACGCGGGGAGATTATCCGGTGTTGATTTCTGGTCATGCGACCGTCGAGCCGATGGATACGACGCAGCTTTCTCCTCAGGTGAGCGGGGAAGTGACTTTTTTACATGAGCAGTTTCTGGAAGGGGGTCGCGTCAAGCAAGGCGATCTCTTGTTTTCGATCGAGAAGGACGCCTATGAGGCGGCCTACCTGCAAGCCGATGCGCTGCTGATGCAAGCCAGGGCCGATCTGATCGAGCAACAGGCACTGGCGGACGTTGCGGCGGACGAGGCGCGTCGCAACCCAAAAATGACCTACACGGATTTGTCCCTGCGTAAACCGCAGTTGCTGAGCGCCAAAGCCAGTGTGAAATCGGCAGAAGCAGCGCTGCGCATCGCCAGGCGCGATCTGGACAAGTGCGACGTGCACGCGCCATTTGATGCGCTGATTGTCAGCACGGATCTCGGCGTCGGGCAGTTCCTCGCTGCTGGCTCACCCGTCGCGGTTCTCTACGGTACGCAAGCGGCAAAAGTGCTCATGCCAATTGCGGGGTTTGATCGCGCCTTTCTGCCGGACTCGCTGGTTGGACGTCCAGTTACCCTGACGAAAAGTGGAGCTGACGCTGATACGCGACGCGGGGTGATCCGACATGACACCGGCACCATTGATGGCGATACCCGCATGTCACACGTGGTGGTGCAGATTGATGATCCGTACGCGCTGAGCAGCAACGCCGAGCCTTTGCCGTTTGGCAGTTTTGTTCAGGCACGTTTTGAAGGTCGCCAACTCCGTGGCTTGTTCCAGCTCCCGCAGGAGCTGGTGATTAACCGTCGCGTCTGGATCGTCAACGACGCACAAGAAATGGAGCCGCGACGCGTCACCGTCATCCGCGAAGAAGGCGACCGATTTTATATCCGCGATGGATTGACGAGCGATGACCGGATCATCACGACCTTACCCGAGAACCCCCGGACCGGTATGCGCGTGAAAGTGATTAACGCCACGACTGGGGCTGACCATGAACAAGGATGACCACAATCAGGACGCGTTGCCCCGCGAAGTCCCCAACAACGCGGTCGTCGGCCAAGATTCACGCGCGGGGGTGATTGCGTATTTCGCGTATAACCCGGTCGCAGCCAACCTCCTGATGTGGTTCATCATCATCTTGGGCGTGGTGTCGTACCTGACCATTCAGCGACAGATGTTCCCCAATATCGAGCTGAACATGATCCACATCCACGCCGCCTATCCGGGTGCGTCGCCGCAGGAAATCGAAGAGAGCATCCTCATCAAGGTGGAAGAGTCGCTCAAGGATGTCACCGAAATTGATCGCATCGTCTCTCACGCCAACCGCAATAGCGGCACCGTGCTGCTGGAGGTCGACGTCGATGCAGACCTCACCGAGACGCTCGACAGAGTGAAATTGCGGCTGGACGGTATCGCAACGTTTCCGGCGGACATGGAGCCACTGACGGTCTATCAGGTGGAGTTCCAGCAGGATGTGATCGAGATGGTTCTGACCGGTGACGTGCCGCTGAACGATCTCAAGCCCGTCGCAAAAATGCTTGAAGACGAGCTGTTGGCGCTCAGTGAAGTGGCACTGGTTGAAGGCTATTACCCCGACGATGAAATCAGTGTCGAGATCAGCCCCGAGATGCTGCGTGAATATGGACTGACATTGGGTGAGGTATCTACGGCGATAGCGGCCTACTCGACCAATATGAGCGCCGGGCAGTTGCAGTCTGATGCCGGCGTGATCTCAGTGCGTGTGCAAAACCAGTACTACAACGGCGAGCAGTTCCGACGCATCCCCGTCAAGATCACCCGTGACGGCGGCAGAGTGCTGCTGGGCGATATCGCCACCATTGTCGATAGCTTTGTCGAAGGCGAACACCACTACAAATACAACGAAAAGAACACGATCTATCTCTCGGTCAAGGCGACCAAAGACCAGAACATGGTGACCGTTGCCGAGCAAGTGAAAGCGTGGCTCACGGAGCGGCAGAAGACACTGCCTTCCGGCTTGGCGCTGCAAATCCTGGTGGACACGACCTACTATCTGAACGGTCGCCTCTACATGATGAAAAAGAACCTGCTCATGGGGGCGGTGCTCGTCGGTCTGATGCTCACCCTGTTCCTGAGACTGAAAGTCGCGCTCTGGGTGATGGTCGGCCTGCCGGTATGCTTTCTGGGGGCTGTGACCTTCATGCAGGTATTTGGTATCACGCTCAATATCATCTCGTTGTTTGGTTTTATTATGGTGCTGGGGATCGTTGTGGATGACGCCATCGTCATCGGCGAAAGCGCATACGCTGAAATCGAAAAGCATGGCCCCGGCGTGCGCAATGTCGTCATGGGCGCCAGACGCGTGGCCACACCAGCAACATTCGGGGTACTCACGACGATCGCCGTGTTCGCGCCCTTTGCCTTTGCCAAGGGACCGGAGTCTGCGTTTTTTGTCGGCATTGCCGTGGTGGTGATGCTGTGCCTGGTGTTCAGCCTGGTGGAGTCGAAACTGATCCTGCCCGCGCATCTGGCCCATGCGCGGTTCGAACCCCTCAAACCCGGTAGCTGGCGAGAACGCTTTAATGCTCGCTTTCTCCACCTCGTTAACCATCATTACCGACGTTTTTTGGCCAGCTGCCTGCGCATGCGATGGTTAGTGCTCAGCGTCTTCGTGGGTTTATTGGTCGTGACGGTTTCGCTGATAACGGCCAATCACGTGCGCTTTGTGCCATCACCGCCGGTGCCGCATGACTTTCCCATGATCCATATCGAGATGCATGACAACGTATCCGACCAGGCGGTGGTCGATGCGCTGGTCGCGATTGACGCCATGGTGATGACGGTTGAGCGCGAGATGATCGACGAGCATGGCCAAGGCATGATCCGCGATCGTCTGGTGGTCAATACGGAACGCACCAAGGGCCTGGTGCTGGCAGCACTGGTCGATGAGGAAGACCGACTGTCTGACGCCTTTGACATGTCGCGACGGTCGCGGGAGCGTATTCCTGACATCGCCGGTTTAAAATCCCTATCAATCATCGACGATGTGACGATGAATCCGGACGACGAAGGTGAATTCAGCTATCTGCTGACCGGCAGAGATACAGAAACACTGAACGCAGCCGGCCGCGAATTCGCCTTGGCCTTGGCGAGACAAGCCGGTGTCTTCGACGTCAGTTCTTCCATCGATCCGGTTGGCAAGGAGGTCCAGCTTGCACTTCTGCCCGTCGCGTATGAATTGGGACTTTCGCTGCGAGACGTGGCGGCGCAGATGGGTCTGAGCTACTACGGCGGCGAAGCGCAGCGCCTGATTCGCGACGGTGAAGAAGTCAAAGTGATGGTGCGATACCCCGAGCAACTCCGCCACACATACGGCTCACTCAAACAGGCCTTGATCACCACCCCAACGGGGGACAAAGTGTTCCTTGGCGACGTTGCGGAACTGATTGAGAAGCCCGGCGTCAACGCCATCCGACGCGAGGACGGCAAGGTCAGCGTCTTTGTGTATGGATCGATTGACGAGGCAATGCTAGAGCCATCCGAACTGGAGAGGCGCGTCAATGACACCTTGATCCCTGACATGCAAGCCGCGTATCCAGGGCTTGCATTTTCGTTGGGCGGTAGCCTCGCGGATCAGAACGTGCAATCAACCGAACAAATACTGTTCTTTATCGCAGGCTTGCTGATGGTATTTATCCTGCTGGCCGTGCCGCTGAAAAGCTATTCGCAGCCACTGATCATCATGTCCATCATCCCGTTCAGCCTCACCGGCGCCGTCTGGGGGCACTTCTTACTCGGTATGGATTTGAGCATGATGTCGACGTTTGGGATCATTGCAGCGGCGGGTGTCGTGATCAACGACAGTCTCGTGATGACCGACTATGTCAATCAGCTGCGTCGCCGGGGTGTTGATACAACGCAAGCGGTGATTGACGCTGGCTGCGCACGGTTTCGACCGGTTCTCCTCACCTCCATCACGACCTTTTGCGGCGTGACGCCGATTATGTTTGAGTCTAGCCTGCAAGCGCACTTTGTGATTCCAATGGCCGTTTCCCTGGGATTTGCCGTCTTGTTCGCCACGCTCATCACATTGATTCTTGTGCCATGTTTGTATGTATTGATGAGCGATGCAAAGCAGCTGTTGACGTGGCGCAAACGTGATAAGGCAGAGTCTGTCGCTTCGGTGAGATGAGGTTTATACGGAAGGCGGTGGTGGTGTCGGAGGAGATGGCGTGCTAAGAGGGGTAACCCTAAGGTGACAGCCGATGATGCGGGCAGCAGGACCGGCTCGTCTGCCAGCACCACTGCCCGCCTCAGTTTTCCGCGAGTGCCTACCTTACTCGCGTAAGACCGGTAATAAATCCACCGCTGATGTGATGGCCTCGGTCGCATTGTCCGGGTCGGTCACATCAAAGAACGTCGCGCCCGAGAAGTCCGCCGTAAGCACCAGCACATAACAACCACGTAGTTAAAGTTGGGGACGCACAGCCACGCCTGGCGTGCGCGCCAACACTTCGCCCAGATCCGCAGTGAGCCTTCTATCCAGCGCTGTATCGATAAAATTGACAGCTTCGGAGGTATCGGCATTGGATTGCGTAATACTGTCTGCTTCGATCTCTATCTCTTGCAGCTCTACCGCGTTACCGTCATCCTGAGCATGCGCGATTGACACGCAGGCGCTCAAGACCAGACACAATACTCCCGATTGCAGAATACTCGCCGGAAGCGATCTTTCTGCGCGTGTGCATTCCAAAATGCAGATTGCAGGAAACTGACACACCAATCGTTAAATCTCGATGCTCGTCGCAGTCAACATCCACCTGCGTCAGAAAACAGCGTCGACATCCTAATTCGATGCAATACAAACAAAGGGGCTGACACCTAACGTT
>DOIU01000247.1 GCA_003511825.1 Gammaproteobacteria bacterium
CTGCCGATTGATGGTGGGGTCAGTTCAGGCCATTGCCCGCTCGACGATGCGGCCTTGCGGGCAGTAGGTTAGTGACGTTCTTGTGTCTCTAATAGCCTATTGATCCTGCGCCAAGGAAGCAAAAACCCGATCCATGGCCTGCAGCGTCTGATCAATGATGTCTGGTGTATGGGCACTGGAAACAAAACCCGCTTCAAAAGCTGATGGCGCAAGATAGACGCCCTCGGCGAGCATGCCATGGAAAAACTGATTGAATCGGTCGCCATTGCAGGCCATGACGTGGTCATACCGCGTCACCTGGTCGCAGTCGGTGAAGAAGAGCCCAAACATGCCGCCTACCGTATTGCCGCTTAGCGCGATATCGTGTCGCTTGGCACAAGCCACTGCGCCGTGAACGAGGGTTTCAGTGTGCGTTGTTAGGCGCTCGTAGAACCCTGGTGCGCTGATCAGCTCCAGTGTTTTGAGGCCAGCGCTCATGGCGACTGGGTTGCCCGACAGCGTACCCGCCTGATAAATCGGCCCTAGGGGAGCGATGTGCGACATGATCGCCTGGCGCCCGCCGAATGCGCCCACCGGCATGCCGCCGCCGATGATTTTGCCTAGGGTAGTTAGGTCGGGTTGCACTTGGTAGTGCGCTTGCGCGCCCCCCAACGCGACACGAAAACCCGTCATGACCTCATCAAAGATCAACACGGCGCCATACTGGTCGCACACCTCGCGCAAACCCTCCAGAAAACCGGGAACAGGCGGGACACAGTTCATATTCCCGGCAACCGGTTCGACAATGATGCAGGCGATCTCGTCCCCGATGGTCGCGAACGTTTCCCGCACGTGTTCAATGTCATTGAAGCGCAAGGTGAGTGTGTGTTGCGCGACACTGGCGGGGACGCCCGGGGAATTTGGCACGCCGATGGTTAAGGCACCGGATCCGGCTTTGACCAGCAGTGCATCGCTGTGTCCGTGATAGCAGCCCTCGAACTTAACAATTTTATCGCGTCCAGTGTAACCCCGCGCGAGTCGGATAGCACTCATCGTGGCTTCGGTGCCGGAGCTGACCATACGTACTTGATCCATGGAAGGGATAAGCGCGCAGACCGTGTCGGCCATGTCAGTCTCCAACGCCGTGGGCGCGCCAAAGCTGAGGCCGCTTGCGGCGATGGTTTGTACCGCTTCAATCACCTCTGGGTGCGCGTGGCCCGCGATCATTGGGCCCCAAGAGCCGACGTAATCCACGTAGGCTTTGTCATCACTGTCATAGATACAGGCGCCGCTGGCCCGTTGAATAAACACGGGGGTGCCGCCCACACTCTTAAACGCCCTGACCGGGGAATTCACGCCTCCAGGAATATGGCATTGAGCGGCTTTGAACAGGCTTGCGGCGTCGGTCACGGCGTTTTCCTCTAGGGATCAGTAAAGTTTCGATTTTACAACAGAAAATTTATCATCGGGCGAGTTTGGTACGTTAGAATAGACAGCTTGCGCGATGTCAGTGCATAAGATGTGCGTCTTGTGCAAACTGGCCAGGCTTAAACCGAGGTCAACGCCGATTGCCTCGGACAAACCGGCTGGCCCGGAGTTGGGTAGGCTCAGAGTGACGTAAACACTGGGTTAGGCTAAACCTACCGTCTGCGGCTGCCGACGTATAAACAGAACCATGGCGCAACAACCGTCTAGTGGGGAAAACAGGCACCCAAGGTGCCGGAAGCGTTCATTCAACCGAATTTGGGCAGTGTTGGCAGGAAGCCGGTGCACGTTGTCGCTGGAGGCTGTAGTGCGCCCTCAGTCTAACGGCCGCCGAGGCTGCTCCTGATTCATAGCATCAGCGAGATACGATTCATGAAGTCAACAACAACCTTAAGCAAGTTCATCATAGAGAGTGAGCGGAATTTCCCCACCGCCACGGGGGAGTTCACCTCCATTCTCAATGATGTCGCCATCGCTTGTAAAAAACTGTCCGACTTGGTCAATATGGGTGCCTTGGCGGGTGTGCTGGGCTCTGCCGAGTCTGAGAATGTTCAGGGCGAGCAGCAGAAAAAGCTCGATATCATTTCTAACGAGGTCTTTATCGAGAGCATTGAGTGGTCAGGTCATTTTGCGGGCATGGCTTCTGAAGAGATGCAAGACGTCTATGCCATCCCGAAAGAGTACCCACGCGGGCGCTATCTCATTACGTTTGACCCCCTGGATGGCTCGTCCAACATTGACGTCAATGTTTCTGTGGGCACGATTTTCTCCATCCTGCGCTGTCCTGACGATGTCGATCAGCCGACGGCTGAGGACTTTCTGCGCCCCGGCACGGAGCAGGTGTGTGGCGGCTATTGCTTGTACGGGTCATCGACGATGCTGGTGATGACCACGGGCAATGGCGTTAACGGCTTTACGCTGGACCGTTCTATCGGCGAGTTTATCCTCACTGATCGCGACATGAAAATCCCCGAGGATACGCGTGAGTTTGCGATCAATATGTCAAATATGCGCCATTGGGAAGCACCCATGCGCCGCTATATTGATGAATTGGTTGCCGGAAAAGAGGGCGTCCGCGAGACCGACTTCAATATGCGCTGGATCGGCTCTATGGTTGCTGATGTACATCGCTTATTGTGCCGCGGCGGATTGTTTTTATACCCGATGGATGCCAAGTTGTCAGCGCAGGGCAAGGAGGGGCGGCTGCGCTTGCTGTATGAGGCCAATCCCATGAGTTTTATTGTTGAGCAGGCGGGCGGCCTGGCGTCCACCGGGCGACAGCGCATTATGGAGGTGGAGCCGCACAGCTTGCACCAGCGTGTGCCCGTGCTTATGGGTTCTAAAAACGAAATCCAGCGCCTGGTCGATTATCACCAGGAATAACACTGAGTGCGGCCGACGACTCTGGCGTTGGCCGCCATCTCTCACTGCGGTTCAGCAGTGTCGGCGTCGTCCGGTAAACGCCCAATGTATTGGGGTTGGCCCGTATTTTCGCGCACACTGAACCACAAGCCGCCATCGGCGTTCACAAAGTTGCTTCGTCCAGCCAGAGCTTTCATCGGCACATGCACGATATGGCGATGACGGTTGCCGATGAGCATGCCGCTTTTACCGGCCATGGCGGCGTGTACGGCGGCTCGCGCGCAGGCGTCACAGAACACTGATCATTGGCGTTGGGCGACGTTGAGCGTATTAAATAGCTGGGCTCAATTTACTTGATAGCGTGATGCAAGCTGATCCCATCGCAATACTCGCTGATACGGTTTTTCAGGTAGATACCGATGTCGCCCAGCTTTTGGTTGCCCGAGGCGTCCTCACCAAGAGATGCATCCATAAAAAATTCCTGGCCCGCACCTTCCGCGACCACGATCACCGCATTGCCACGACGCCGCAACCGTCGCTCGACCAAATCCAATAAACCGCCTTCGCCGTCAAGCCCAAACTTCACCTCCGGTATCAGGCAAAAGTTGGCATTGCCCGAGGCCAGGCACGCGTGGGTGGCGATAAAGCCGGCATGACGTCCCATCAGTTTGACCAAACCAATACCGTTGCGCACACCGTGCGCCTCGGTATGGGCGCAATTGATGGCTTCACTGGCTTCGGCCACGGCGGTTTCAAAGCCGAAAGAGCGTGTCACGTAAGGGATGTCGTTATCGATGGTTTTGGGAATGCCGATGATGGATTTTTCCAATCCTCGCTTTTTGACTTCTTCCCAGATCGCGCTGGCGCCGCGCATGGTGCCGTCTCCACCAATGGCAAACAAGATATCAATGTTCTGCCACACCAGGCCGTCAACCAGTTCGGAGGTTGGAGGCGTGCCCCGAGAGGTGCCGAGCAGGGTGCCCCCGATCGCTTTGATGTTATCAACCACGCTGGGCGTCAGCTCCATAGGTTGGGGAGCGTCTTTCCCCAGGCCGGCAAAACCGTACCGCAGACCCACGATTTCTTTGCACCCGTATACATGCCACAGCTGCATGACCAAGCCGCGAATCACCGCGTTAAGCCCAGGACACAGTCCACCGCAGGTCACAATACCCACACGTGTTTTTCCGGGGCGAAAGTAAATGGTCTCCCTAGGGCCTGCCAGTTCGAGCAGATCGTCGGGTTGAGTGCGGGTATAAATGGGGTCGAGGGCGATTTTTTCCTGATCGTCACGGAATTTGAGGTACTGCTTTTCCGACAGTGGATTGGGCAAGGTGCAGGGGCCGAGGGCCTCAATCCGAAAGCGATCTTTGCGTGGCATGCGTGTGACTCTCCCTTTAAGTCGATAGGTGGTCGGGCAATAATAGCGCTATGCCCAATCTCGATTATGGACCAAAATGCTGCACTGTTTGGTGGCAAACGCGGTTTCCTGACCCGCATTCTCTTGGCGTTGAGCGCCGATCTGGGTGTGCTCATGTCTGACAGCGCCCCCGATTGGCATCGCAAAAAACTTGCCGAACTGAATGAGCAGGAGTGGGAGGCGTTGTGCGACGGCTGCGGTCGTTGTTGTCTGCAAAAGCTACAAGATACTGACTCCGGAATGACGTTCTTCACGCGCGTCGCCTGCCGCTTGCTCGATCTCGATAGCTGTCGCTGTAGCGATTACGACAACCGCTTACAAAAAGTGCCGGATTGCACCCAAGTCGCGCCGCTGACACCGCAAAAAATCGCCTGGCTACCGGCCAGTTGCGCCTACCGCAAAGTAGACAACGGCGAACCCCTCGCAGCGTGGCACCCGCTCTGCAGCGGACACCAAGACTCCGTTCATCAGGCCGGTAAATCGGTGCGTGAGTGGGCCATCAGTGAGTGCGTGGTGGACGACAGCCAGTATGAAGATTTACTCATCGAATTTGACGATGACGATAACCCTGTGCCCCTGTAAATTGTCTGTGCAGAGAGATGCCCCTGAAAAATCTGCGTGATTCGATTGTAAAAAATACGCCACCTGCGGGTGCAAGTTGTTGGAACTCCGTATATCATTATTAGGTATGGAATATGCTGGTTCTCCAGGGATCACAGCAGAACATGAAAATCGTCCAAGTAGAAAATGGAGTCGTACATGACCACAAACGAATCTGCTTCTGATTCAGTGGCTGCAAAATCAGTTGGCTATGACCGTCGCGAGCGCATTGAAACTACGGTCAGCAGCCTTATCGAAGAACGACAGCAAGTGCTCGTGGCCTATGGAAAGCTGGCCGGACTGAAATCTTTTGACGACGTCGATCCCGACGCCGACGACACCGAAAAAAAACGCGTGCGTGCTGCGGAGGTCAGAACCTTTCTGCAGCTTTTGATGGATTACACCGCGCTTGGTCACTTTGAAATCTATCAGCGCATCATTGAAGGTAAAGAGCGTCGACGCGCAGTCAAGGAAGCGTCTGATCGCGTCTATCCGGGTATTGCCGCCACCACTGATTTCATTGTCGAATTCAATGACAAATACGACCGTTTCGCTGCCACCGAAGAAGAAATGACCACCTTTGATAGTGATATCTCAAAGATTGGTGAAGTCCTCGCGACGCGTGGCGAGTTAGAAGACGAGATACTCGACGCGCTGCAACAGCGATAAGCACGCAAGCCACAGAGGTGGCGCGTGTTCTGTGTTTTATCCTTCTTCGTCGGCAACTTGCCGACCCTATAGCCCTTCCGATATTCCATGATGTCTGCGCTCAAGCTCAATAAAGGCGAAGAGAAACGTTTACGTGCGGGCCATCTCTGGATCTTCAGTAACGAAATTGACACCCGAGCCACGCCTCTTAAAGACGTTGAGGCCGGCCAAGAGGTCGACGTACTCTCGAGTCGAGGTGATTTCCTGGGGCGTGCTTATGCCAATCCGCATTCCCTGATCGCGGCGCGTCTGTTTACACGGCGTAAACACCAAGCTTTCGATACTGCATTGATCCGCGAGCGCTTGGCAGCGTCGCTGGCATTGCGGGCGCTCTACTACGACGAACCTTTTTACCGACTGGTGCACAGTGAAGGCGA
>DOIU01000089.1 GCA_003511825.1 Gammaproteobacteria bacterium
GTCTGAAGGTCTACCACCCCCGTTCATGATGACATCACGGTTCTTTCCATCTATGCGGGCGCGCTATGGTCGCGTGCTGGCACTCGCGGGTCCGATGATTCTGTCCAATCTGACTGTACCCTTGGTCGGTATCGTCGATACGGCCGTCACCGGACGTCTGCCCGGACCGGTGCCGATGGCGGCGGTTGCGGTGGGGGCGAGCATCTTTACCAGCGTTTTTTGGTCCTTCGGTTTTCTGCGCATGGGAACGACAGGCTTCGTCGCGCAAGCACACGGCAGCGGCGATTCGCGCGCCTTATCGCTGGCGTTGGGGCGTTCCTTGTGGGTGGCGGTGCTTCTGGGGATGCTGCTCGTGCTGCTGCGGGACCCGCTGGCGGCAGTGGCCTTGTATCTGATGAATGCCGACGCCGCTGTCACGGCGGAGGCTAGGCAGTACGTGGCTATTCGGATGTGGAGTGCGCCGGCAACGTTCGTGAATTATTGCGTGTTAGGCGCACTCATCGGCCTGCAGCGCACGACATGGGCATTGGCCACTCAGATGCTACTTAATCTCAGTAATGTGGTGCTGGATATTCTGTTTGTTTTGGGTATGGCGGTTAAGGGCGTTGCCCTGGCATCGGTGATCAGTGACTACCTGGCTTGTGGGTTGGGTCTGTGGTTATTGCGCGCGCATGTGGCCCCGTTGCTGCGGGGTGGGGGGTGATGTGTATCGCCAGCTCTTGCGTCGATCAGCGGTGAGGGCGCTTTTCTCGGTTAATGCGGACTTGTTCTTACGCACCTTTTTACTCACGGCGGGGTTCTTTTTCTTCACGGCGCAGGGTGCACAAATGGGCACGCCGGTGTTGGCGGCCAATACGGTGCTGATGCAGTTGTTGGTGATGCAAGCCTATGGTTTGGATGGTTTTGCACACGCGGCGGAGGCGCTCGCTGGCAGCGCGTATGGCGCGGGCAACGCGCGGCAGTTTCGGCAGGCTGTTCGTGATAGCGCAGTATTGGCTGTCGTCACGGCCTTGCTGATTGCCCTGGTGTATCTGATCTTGGGTGAGCTGTTTGTGCGCGCCATTACGGATATCGCCGACGTGCGAGCGCGCGCGAGTGCGTTTTTGCCTTGGTTGGTATTGACGCCTTTGGTGGCCGTGGCCAGCTATCAGTTAGATGGCATTTTCATCGGTGCGACGCAAACACGTGCGATGCGCAACAGTGTCGCGCTCTCGCTGCTGCTGTATGTGGCCGTTGCGTTGGTCGCTGTGCGTGTTGGCGGGAATCACGCCTTGTGGGCGAGCCTGATGTTGTTCTTTGTCTTACGCGCAATACTGCTGTACCGACACTATCCGCGCCTGGTCGCGCGGCTCCGTGCGGGCTCAGGTTGAGAGCAGCAAGGGTACAGGCGTTTTTCGGATCAGTCGCTCGGTGAGACCTGTGGCGTTGCGTGTACCAAATCGGCTGGGGCTTTCGGCGCCCATGATTAAGAGTCCAGGCTTTTGCGCTTTGCAGTAATCGAGTAACACTTCTTCGACGCTGATTAACCCTGTCCGTGTTAGCTCTACATGGGTGTGTGCAACGCCATGGCGTTGCAGGGTTTCACCCATAGAAACCTCGGGCGGCTGCTCAAGCGTGCGGTCTGCGATGCTCAGCAGGGTGACGTGATCCCGTTGTTGCAGTATGTCCATGCCATCAAACACGGCACGTATAACGGCTGGCTTGCTGTTCCAGGCGACCAGCGCGGTGTTGGTGTAGGCTTTTTGCTGAAAGCCTGCCGGGATAACGAGTACCGGGCGCGCGCTGGACTTGGCTAGCGTGACAGGGTCAGCATCGGGCAGCAGGGCGGGCTGATTGTAGAATTGTCCCACCAAGGTCACGTCAAAAAAGCGGGCGTAATCGCCAATCGCTAGCGTCGCCGCTGTGGATAGACGGATACTGTGCAAGAAATCGTGACTCACATGGCGGCCGGCGAGTTGCCCATAGCGCGTGTGCACATCTTCTATTTCACCGGCTTCCAATGCCACGACAGGGTGCTGGGGATCTTGTGGCATCCACGGTTTTTGCCGCGTGCTCGGCGTTGACGGATCGGGCAAGATCAGCGCGGTGAGGTGGGCGCCGTATTTTTTGTGCATGACGATGCCCGCGATCAGGGCGGCATCGCTGGCGGCGTCGCCGCTGTAAAGCAACAGGATGTTCTTGATCGCCATGGGTCAGTCGTTTTTAGGTGGAAGCCAGATGCGGATTCTAGTGCAGTGTCGCGATCAAATGCCACCTCTAGTAGAGGACCGTTATAGCTGCGAGAGCCAGGTAAGGCGCGCGGGATCAAGCATACCTGTGTGGTAGGCGTGTGTGGCCGATGGCCTGGTTCGCCCGATTGCGTGCCCATTGGTGCGGTGTTACGGGGCAAATGTCCATTGGCATATGCACACCGAGCAGCGGTTGGAGGGCAGCCGTGGCGTCCGCTTCGGCACCTTGCCGGTCGCTGATGCAGTCCACCTGAATGCGGTTGTCGGTGATATGTATTGCAAGCAAGCCGATGGTCTCAGCGTGTCTGCGCAGCTGCAGTAGCGCGCAGCTGGGATGTGTCATCGCGTCTATGCCTGCGTGCATGAGCGGCGTTGATGGTTGCCCGTCGACACCCGTTTGGACGCCTGCCCTTGCCTGGGGCGACAGCGCGTTGAGGATGTCGGGTAATTCACTCGGTGCGATCGGCGCCACTGATGTTTCTTCCGTAGCGGGTGATTGCCGCATCGCCGATACCACGCGATCAGCCCCCAAACCATCGCTCAGGGTGGCGCTGAGTAATGACAGTTTTCGGCGTGTGGCGATGAGCTGAGAGAGGGCGTCAGGCAGCAAGCTCACGTCGCGAATGCCCACGGTACAGCCACTGTCGACCAGGCGCGCAAACGCGTCGGCCTGATTGTCGGCGGTGCGCAGGAGAATCGTTGGCAAACCAAGACAAGCGCGCTCCCAGCTCGAGCTGCCCGCCGCGCCAATGGCAATGTCAGCGTCGGTCAGCATGCGTGCCATGGTTGTGAAATTGCTGAGGACACGGGCGTTCAGTCGATGTTCTGCGATGCAGTCTGTGAGGCGGCGGTGATTGGCTTCGGCGCCTGCGGCAATTACCGTGATGCTGAGGTTGTCAGCCAAGGGCGTGTTCGCTATCGCGGCCAAGGCTCGCAGCGTGAGGTCGCCGGTATCTGCGCCACCAAAGGTCATGAGCAAGCGCTCCGGCGCGCCCTGCCAACGTCGCGCCAGCGCTTGTGTTCGGTGTTCGGCAAACTCCGGGCGCAACAGGCTGAAGCGACTGCCGCAGAGCACGTCGGCGTGTTTGGGTACGCAGTGGTCATAGTCCGCCGCATCTCGTCCCCAGGTTTGGTCGAGCAAGAGGTCGCAGTCATGGCGGCGATTGGCGAGGTCGTCAATCACCAACGTGCGTGTTGATGCGGGGGCGACGGCGTGTTCCCAGCGCGCGTCCAGACCGTAATGATCCACAATGAGCCAATCGGGTGGGTCGGCTTGAACCAGAGCTTGGGATTGTTGCGCGTCATCTTGCCAGCGTGCGCCGACCCAACTTGCATAATCGTTTGCATCAAAGCGCGTCTTGGGATCGCGCGGTAGCAGGCTTAACTGATGGTGGTTGGCGGTGACCAAATCGCCGAGGTGGCCGTCGTGATCGCGGCAGATAAAGTGACAACGAGCGCCGTGTTGCGTCAGGGCGTCGGCCAGAGTCAAGCAGCGCCTGAGGTGACCGTGTCCGACATGGCTGGACGCGTCAACCCGCAGCGTGACGTTCACGCCGCATGCTGCCGCGTCTGTGTGCGGCGAGCCGCGAACATGGATTCCGCGCGCAGCCAGTCGTCGGGGGTGTCGATGTCTTGCACGTCGTGCGTGGGCAGAATCACTGGCACGCTGTGACTGTCAAACACGGGTAGCTCTTGCAGCCAAGCGTCGCGCGTGCCCCAGTAAAACTGCGCCGCATCGTGGTAACACACCTCTAAGTCTTGAGAGCGCGTTTGGCTGTGTTCGGGATGGAGCATGTGGGTGCAGCCGTTGTCGATGCGCAGTGCGCGTTGAATCGGGTGCGGGTACTCGGTCACGGTAAACGCGTAGTCCGCCTGATTCGCGATCAGTTGTTGCAAACCCTCGGCAAGCGCGTCCGCATGCATGAACGGGGCTGTGGCATACAGACAGCAATAGTAACGGCTGTTTTCACCTGCGGCAGTGAGCGTCGCAATGGCGTGACGGACCACGGCCGTGGTGCCCGTGTGGTCATCTGACAGATGCTCAGGGCGCATAAATGGAATTTCGGCGCCATGCTGGCGCGCGATGGCGGCAATTTCTTCGTCATCGGTGGACACGATGATACGCGAGAACAGCTTGCTGTCGATTGCCGTGGCTATTGTCCAGGCGAGTATCGGCTTACCGCAAAATGGCTGGATGTTTTTGCGCGCGATGCGTTTACTGCCGCCACGTGCGGGGATGATAGCAACCGTCATGCGACCAGCGTCTCACGCAGGGTGTCACAAATGTGGTCCAGTTGTTCCACGGACAGCGAGGGATAAATGGGTAAGCTGATGGCCTCGGCGTAATAACGTTCAGCCTCGGGGAATTGCCCTGTTTTGAAGCCCATTTTGCGGTAATAGGGTTGCGTGTGCACCGGAATGTAATGCAGATTGACGCCGATACCGGCGGCGCGAAGACGGTCAAAAACGGCCTCGTGAGAGCGGGCGATGTTGTCGATTTGCAAGCGAATAATGTACAAATGCCAGGACGAGCGGGTCGCAGTTGCTTGGGAGGGCAACTGTATCGGCAAATCGGCGAGGTGTGTGTTGTAATAATGAGCGACGCGTCGACGCTGATGTAAAAAGTCGTCGAGACGTTCGAGTTGGCTGACGCCGAGTGCGGCTTGTATATCCGTCATGCGGTAGTTGAAGCCAAGGTCTCTTTGTTCGTAGTACCAGGCTTGTGGTGTGCAGGCTTCCAGTGCCGCCGTGTCGCGCGTGACGCCGTGGCTGCGCAATAGGCGCATGTTTTCAGCCAGGTCTGTCTGATTGGTCAGCGCGATGCCGCCTTCTCCGGTGGTCATGATCTTCACAGGGTGGAAGCTGAACACCGCAATGTCGCTGTAGCGACAATTGCCAACGGGAGCGTTCTCGTAGCGTGAACCCACGGCGTGTGAGGCGTCTTCAATCACAAGAAAGCCATAGTCGTCGGCGAGCTTACGGATCTCGCGCATATTGCACGATTGGCCGGCCAAGTGCACCGCAATGAGGGCTTTGGGTAAGCTGCCTTGCGCGCGTGCTTTTTGGAGTTTCTCTGCCAGCGCTATGTGGCAGAGGTTGTAGGTGGTTGGGTCGATATCGACGAAATCCACGTCGGCACCGCAATAGCGCGCACAGTTTGCGCTGGCGACAAACGTGATGGGTGACGTCCAGACGCAATCTCCCTGGCCAACCCCCAGTGCCAGGCAGGCGATATGCAGCGCTGAGGTCGCACTGTTTGTAGCAATGCCGTGGCGCGCTTCGCAGTAGTCTGCAAACGCATTTTCAAATCGTGGCACGATAGGGCCTTGTGTTAAGAAGTCCGATTGCAAGACGCCGATTACCGCGTCTATATCCTCTTGGCTAATGGACTGACGTCCGTAGGGGATGTAGGGCGCTTTGGGTTTGCCATGGCGTGCTTCCGTCTCCGTCGAGGCGACGTGCAGGGTCTCGGCGGCGTTTGATGAATTGTTGCTTGCTGTGCTCATCGTGATGGCCTATTAGGCGGCTTTGCGAGTTTCACCGCTGATCAGATCGCGCAGCTGCGCCACGTCGAGAAAATCAGGGTTGGTGCCGCTGTTGTAACTAAACCCAGCTGGGACTGGCTTGGCGTTGTGTTGTTCGCAGTAGTCTTCCAGTGAATACTGATCCCCCATGGGCAGTATGGCATAGTAGTCGCCGAGGTCGACCGTGTGCGGACTGTCGCTGGTGGTGATCATTTCTTCGTGGATTTTTTCTCCCGGTCGAATACCCACGATCGGGTGCTGGCAGTGTGGCCCGATGGCTCTTGCCAAATCCATAATGCGGTAAGAAGGGATTTTAGGCACCAGGATTTCCCCGCCCATGGCATTGCGGATGGCCCACAACACCATATCAACGCCTTCTTGTAGGCTGATGTTAAAGCGCGTCATCGCCGGGTCCGTGATGGGTAATACACCGGATTTGACGCGCTCTTTAAAAAACGGAATCACTGACCCGCGGCTACCCATCACATTGCCGTAGCGCACCACGCTCAAGCGCAAGTCGCGCGCGCCGCGAATATTGTTGGCGGCGACGAACAATTTGTCGGAGCAGAGTTTGGTCGCACCGTAGAGATTGATGGGGGCTGCAGCCTTATCAGTCGATAGCGCGACGACGCGCTTAACGCCGCAATCGAGGCTGGCCTCGATCAGGTTCTGTGCGCCGAGAATATTGGTCTTGATGCATTCAAACGGATTGTACTCTGCGGCGGGGACTTGTTTCATCGCTGCGGCATGCACCACGATATCAACGCGTTGCAGCGCGCGTCGCAAACGGCTTTCGTCGCGCACGTCACCAATAAAATACCGCAAGGCGGGGTACTGTTGCGTGGGAAAGGTTTGCGCCATTTCAAACTGCTTGAGCTCATCGCGCGAGAAGATCACGAGGCGGCGAATATCCGGCCAGGTTTGTAAAACAGTTTCTACAAACGCTTTTCCAAATGAACCGGTTCCGCCGGTGATCAGCAGGGATTTACCCGATAGCATGTCAGTACTCCTTGTTCGTCGGCGTCGTATTGACAGTGTGGACGACACCGTTTGTTTCCATACGTGGTGATACCCGAGCGCTCAAAGTGCGTGCTCGGTGGCGTGAGAAAAGCCTCTGGCACCGCAACATGCAATTCGTCAATGCGCACTGACTAGTCAGTTATGCAAAATCAGCACCGATCGATGTCATCAGTGTCGGGGTGTGTGTGCGGCAGTGCCTTACGCCACACGTTTAAATTGCTCTAATGCGGCTTGGTACATGGGGTTGAGTTCACTCAAGACCGTCAGTGCCAGCATAGCTGTTTGCGTGTCGCCCGTGCGAATGCATAAATACGCCGCACGATTGAGTGCCTCTTCAAGCAGTGGGTTTTCGCCTGCATCAACAATGGCTTGGTAGCTGCTGAGTGCGCTTTCGTCGTCACCCTGGACTTCTGCAAGATACGCATCGGCGAGATGCAGATAGAGAGGGTGAAGGGCAAAGTCGCGCATTTCGCGAATGGCGTTTTGGTAGTGCGTCAGTTTGTCGACGCTTTGCTGCACATAGGCGCCATTGAGTGTTTTAAAGAGGCTTTCGGCTGACACCTGCATGTCGTTCAGCACGCTTTTCAGGCGTTGTGTTTGCATTTGCTGTTGTGCTTGCAGCAGTTCGTGCGCGGCTGTTAGTGCGGTGTCGTCGATGCGTGCCTGGCTGCGCAGTATGCGACGCGGCAGGCCGAGTTGCAGAAAGCGTGCGCTCAGCGCTTCTGGCCAGACGTCATCCGACTCGGCGTTAAGGAGGCCCAGTGAATCTTGGGTGTCCTCCAGCATGGGGCGAATCAGTTGGATACTCTTGCGGTAAGCGCTGTAGATATTGCCGCTTTTTTCGAGGGTGTTGCCATGATCTATGGTGTCCTGTTGCGCCCCTGTGTCGAGGATATCGGCAAACAAGTTACCGCAGTTACTGACGCAAAACCGTCGTTCCTCAAGGTATTTTTTGCGGATTTCTTTGTCAATGCGATTCAGGCGTTGCACCAGACGCGGCGAAACATCGCCCTCGCGCTTGGCTTCTTTGACGATGCGTAAACCGTCTCCTGCCAGCTTTTCCAGACGGCTGATGCGATGGCGAAAGCGACGCAGACTGGCTTGCCCCTCGCGCAACCAATCGCTGTGGGCGCGTGTCTGTTCGATATCGTTGTGCAAGACGTCGAGTGGTGTGCGCGTCGCGTCAGGCGCCAGAGTGAGCGTCTCTAACGGTGCGAAAGTCACCCCGTCCAAGCGCATCGCACCGGGAGAGGGGTTGTATACTGTGCACGGCGTCTCTAGTGCAGTGATTTGTGCTTCAAGAGATTTCCCGGAGGTGTAGTAGTCGACGGAACTCAGGCGGACACTGCCGTCGTACGTGGTGACTTCTTCCATATCTGTGCGCAGCGAAACACAGGTGTCACGCTCCATATTGCCTTGTGCGTGCGTGTGACCGGCTTTGTCGAGGCAGAAGTCC
>DOIU01000168.1 GCA_003511825.1 Gammaproteobacteria bacterium
TTGAGGCAGGGGGCATCCCTCACAGACGTTTATGCCAAGGCGCAATTACCCCAAGATGATGCGGCCAGTGAAACCACCATGGCTGAACTGTTGGCTGATTATGTGGATCTTAAGCGCCCTGTAGAAATGGGGTTTTCGCGGCGTGTGGCTCAGTCGGTGGGCGATATGGCGATGGGCGCGGGTTTGCCGCAAAGCGTCTGTGAGCAACTGATGCGCGCGGCGCTGATGTACCGACTGGGCCAGGTTTCGGTCAGCAATGCAGTACTGAATGCGGCGACGGTTTTGCCGCCCACGGAGCGCGAAGAGGTGCGCCTCATTCCCTATTGGACGGAGCGCATGTTACATAGCGCCCCCGCGTTTGACGAAGAGCGGCGCTTAGCGTCGTTTGCGTTTGAGCGTCTTGATGGCAGTGGTTTTTATCGCGGGGCCAAAGCTGCAATAATTCCGATGTCTTCGCGTATATTGCAAGTCGCCATCATCGTCACGAGCCAGCGTTACGATGGGCAGCCGGAGACGGCCATTCATGCACGACTGCATAATCAGGTGCAAGCCGGCCAGCTAGACGCGCAAGCGGTGGCCTGTGTGCGCTCGGGTGAACGCCGCTCTCAATCGCAAGCGCCAAAGCCTTTGATGCACCTGGCGGCGCGTGAGCAGCAGGTACTCGAGCAACTGAGTCGCGGCCATTCGAATAAAGTCATCGCCCGGCAACTGGGCTTGTCCCCAAAAACTGTTGGCACCTATGTGGAAAATCTCTACCGAAAGTTGGAAGTCTCGAGCCGTGCGGCGGCCGTCTTGCGCGCGATGGATCTCGGCTTGCTCGCTATTAGCTGATATTGACGCCACACTTTCCCGATTAGGAGCACCCTGTGTTTATTGTGTTACTGACTTACGTTGCGGAGTTGAGCGAGGTGGAAAAACACCTCGCCGATCATCTGGCCTATCTTGATCGCTGCTATGCGCAGGGTGTGTTTATCGCCTCCGGCCCCAAAGTACCTCGCACGGGTGGTTTGATCTTAGCGGTGTCGCCCACGCGGGATGCACTGGAGGTCATACTCGCTGATGACCCGTTTATACAGCAGGGTATCGCGCAGTATGAAATGACGGAATTCGTGCCCAGGAAGACAGCGCCACTGTTTGAGGTGTTAATAGGCGCGTGATCGTCAGGTACAGCACGGTGCCAAGCGCGCTGCTTGGCACCGTGTAGGGTGAGGCCGTGTTAGTGCTTATCCCCAGCGGCTTGGGTGTCTTGATCAAAATACGCCCGCGTCAATTGGAACACGACTGGGCTCAGCACCGCGAGCGCGATCAGGTTAGGGATGGCCATCATTGCGTTTAAGGTGTCTGCCACCAGCCAGACAAAGTCCAGGCTCAAGGTCGCGCCCAAGGGGATGGCGAGAATCCACAACACGCGATAGGGTTTAATCGCCTTCAGGCCAAACAAGTACTCCACACAGCGTTCCCCATAGAACGACCAACCAATGATGGTGGTGAATGCAAAGATCGCGAGAGACAGGGCGACGAGGTAGTTACCGACACCGGGCAGGGCACCCGCGAAGGCTGCGGATGTGAGCGCGGCGCCTGACTCGCCGCTGGTCCAGGCGCCTGAGCTGACGATGGCGAGTCCTGTGATGGTGCAGACGACGATGGTGTCCAGGAAGGTACCCAACATGGCAATCAGGCCTTGTCGAATCGGGTCGCTCGTTTGCGCGGCGGCGTGGGCGATAGGCGCAGAGCCTAGGCCTGCCTCGTTGGAAAAGACACCGCGTGCCACCCCAAAACGGATGGCTGCCCAGACGGCTGCCCCGGCAAAGCCGCCTTCGGCCGCGTGGCCGGTAAAGGCGCTGCTCAGGATTAATCCTATGGCCGGACCGATTTGGTCGGCGTTAATCGTGAGGACCACCAGGCCGGCGATGACGTAGGCAATCGCCATAAAGGGAACCAAAGCGCCGGCGACCACGCCGATACGCTTGATGCCGCCGATCAGCACAGCACCGACGAGCACCATGACGATAAGGCCGGTCACCAACGTCGGCACGGCAAAATTGGTCTCGATCACTTGCGCCACCGAGTTGGATTGCACGGTATTGCCGATGCCGAAACCGGCGAGCGCACCAAAAATCGCAAACGCCGTGCCCAACCAAGCCCAGCCGCGACCCATGCCGTTTTTGATGTAGTACATCGGCCCGCCAACGTGATTGCCGGCTTCATCGACTTCCCGGTACTTTACCGCCAGCACCGCTTCGGCGTACTTGGTGGCCATACCGACCAAGGCCGTCAGCCACATCCAGAACAGGGCGCCCGGGCCACCGAGGAAAACGGCGGTGGCGACGCCTGCGATGTTGCCGGTGCCGACGGTTGCCGACATGGCCGTCATCAGGGCTTGATAGGGAGGGACTTCGCCCTGAGTCTCTTCGCCTGCTTTCGCGCGAAAACCCCCGGCAAGCAGTTTGAAGCCCGTGCCGAGTTGGCGTATTGGCATGAGCTTCAGGCCGATACTCAAAAAGAACCCGACACCGAGAATGAGAATGAGCATGGGCCATCCCCAAACGATGCCGTTGATGTCCCCAATTATGGACGTTAACGCTTCCATCGTTGATCTACCTCATAGTGATTACGTGTGACAGTCGGTACGCTTGCATGTACTTGGCGCGGGGGAATCCGTAGCGACATTGATGGGTTGACCCCATCGACGGGTGTGGCAGCGGCGTCCCTGCTCGGCTTTGGCAATACGATGAGAAAGAGTATGCCAGCGCCGGACGGTGCGAGTAAAGGGCCTTTACCGTGTCACCACCCTTGGTTTTTAGCCGCTCGGAAATGGGGGCATGTCCGGATAGTGGGATTTGGCAGAATGTCGTTGTTAACGCTCCGGCCTGTACCTGTCTGAGACCATCGATTCGGCGCGGTTCCTGCCCGAGTTTTAGCGGATCGCAATGCCAGACCGGGTGTTCAATGGCAACACATAATTGTTAAGATAATGGGCTTCTGGTCCATATTCCGGGAGAGGCGCCCTAAAAAAACAATAAAGGCGCTGGTTGCACTCACCTACCCACCACACGCATAGAAGAGAATGAGAGAAGATGACTGATCGGGACAGCACTAACACCAATAAACAGGCTGCACTCAAATACCACGAATTTCCCAAGCCGGGTAAATTAGAAATCCGCGCGACCAAGCCTATGGCGACAGGTCGAGACCTCAGCTTGGCCTACTCACCGGGGGTCGCTGAGGCCTGCCTCGAAATCGCCGAAAACCCCGCCGATGCCATGCGCTATACCGCCAAGAGTAACTTGGTGGCGGTGGTCAGCAACGGTACCGCCGTGCTGGGCTTGGGCAACATCGGCGCCCAAGCCTCCAAGCCCGTGATGGAAGGCAAGGCCGTTTTGTTCAAGAAATTTGCAAGCGTGGATTGCTTTGATCTGGAAGTGGATGAGCCAGATCCCGAGAAGCTCGCGGATATTATCTGCAAACTCGGACCCACCTTCGGCGCCATCAATCTCGAAGACATCAAGGCGCCCGACTGCTTCCTGGTGGAGAAGATTTGTCGCTCCCGGATGAACATTCCCGTGTTCCATGATGATCAGCACGGGACGGCGATAGTCGCCGCCGCCGCGGCGATCAACGGCATCCATCTCACGCAACGGAACATCGAGGACATGCAGATCGTGGCCCTCGGCGCCGGCGCAGCCGGTATCGCGTGTCTGAAAATGCTGGTCACCATGGGCGCACGCTTAGAAAACATCACCATGCTGGACAGCAAAGGTGTCGTCCACACCGGTCGCACCGATCTGACCGCCGAAAAAGCGGAATTCGCGCAAGATACGGACAAGCGCACGATTGACGATGCGCTGGCCGGCGCGGACTTGTTCCTCGGCGTATCGGGGCCGAATTTGCTCACCCGCGAGATGGTCGCGACCATGGCTGACAAGCCCTTGATCTTCGCACTCGCCAATCCAACCCCCGAGATCTCGCCACAAGAGGCCCGTGAAGGCGCGCCCGATGCGTTGATTGCGACAGGGCGTTCTGATTACCCCAATCAGGTGAACAACGTGTTGTGCTTCCCGTTTATTTTCCGTGGGGCACTGGATGTGGGCGCGACCGAGATCAACGATGCGATGAAGATTGCCTGCGTGGAGGCCATCGCCAAACTGGCGCGCCGCACCACGTCGGCCGAAGTTGGCCAAGCCTACCGA
>DOIU01000467.1 GCA_003511825.1 Gammaproteobacteria bacterium
TATTGCCTGTCGGCGAATTAGCGCCGCGACGGCATTAGCTGGTGGCCTATCCCTAGGGAGCGGGTGCTGAGACACCCCACACGCGCGTATCTGGCACACGCTACGATGCCCAAGATTCACACTGAATCTTCCCAGGCTGGGTCTCAATGGTATAACCAGGAGTAAGAACACGTGAGAATAGCAGTACCCAAAGAAAGTGCCGCCGGTGAGCGCCGAGCAGCCACAACGCCGGATGTCATTCCACAATTAATAAAACTTGGTTTTGACGTAACCGTCGAGACCGGGTTGGGCGAAGGTAGCAATTTTTCAGATGATCGGTTTTCTGCAGCCGGCGCCACTGTTGAAGCCGAGCCCGGCAAGTTATGGTCAGACAGTGATATTGTCCTCAAGGTCCAAGCTCCGAGCACGGAAGAAGCCGAGCAATTGCGTGAAGGGCAAACGCTGATCAGCTTTTTCTGGCCGGCCCAGAATGAAGCGCTGCTCAAAACGCTGGCCGACAAGGGCGTGACTGTCATCGCGATGGATAGCGTACCTCGCATCTCGCGTGCACAAAAACTCGATGCCCTCAGCTCCATGGCAAATATCGCGGGTTACCGCGCTGTGGTCGAAGCATCGCATCATTTTGGTCGCTTCTTTACCGGGCAAATCACCGCAGCCGGTAAAGTGCCTCCCGCAAAAATTATGATCATCGGCGCCGGTGTCGCTGGGCTCGCCGCGATCGGCGCGGCTAACAGCATGGGCGCGATTGTGCGTGCCTTTGACACCCGCCCCGAAGTGAAAGAGCAAGTCGAGAGCATGGGTGCTGAGTTCCTCGAGCTTGACTTTGAAGAGGACGAAGACGGCGGCACCTCGGGCGGTTATGCCAAGGTGATGAGTAAGGAATTCATCGAGGCGGAAATGGCCCTGTTCCGTGAACAAGCCAAAGAAGTGGACATCATCATCACCACCGCTTTGATCCCCGGCAAACCTGCCCCCAAGCTCATCCTCGCCGACATGGTCGAATCCATGAAGCCCGGCAGCGTCATTGTTGACTTGGCCGCCGAGCAAGGCGGTAACTGTGAATTGACTGAGCCTGGCGAAGCCGCAGTCAAGCATGGCGTAACGATTATCGGTTACACCGATCTAACCAGCCGCCTGGCCGCACAATCCAGCCAACTCTACGGCACTAATTTGCGTCACATGCTGACCGATCTCACGCCGGAAAAAGACGGACAGATTAACGTCAATATGGAAGACGACGTCATCCGTGGCGCAACCGTCGCCAAAGACGGTGAAATCACTTGGCCACCACCGCCGATTAGCGTCTCCGCTGCACCCGCTGCCGCGCCGGCCGCCGAGCCTGCGCCCGAAGAAACCGCTGAACAGCGTGCGGCCGCCGCCAAGCGTAAAGCGATTTCAACCGTCGCTACCGTCGGTGGCATTATCGCGCTGATCCTGGCTGTGGGTTCCGTCGCCCCTGCCTCCTTTATGAGTCACTTTATCGTGTTCGTGCTCGCCGTCTTTGTCGGTTGGCAGGTGATCTGGAATGTCACGCCCGCGTTGCATACGCCGTTGATGAGTGTGACCAATGCAATATCCGGGATTATCGTCATCGGCGCGATCCTGCAGGTTGGCTCTCCCTCGGGGATTGTCGTCTTCCTGGCAGCTATTGCGATCTTAATCGCGACCATTAACGTCGCGGGTGGTTTTTTGGTGACGCAGCGCATGCTGCGTATGTTTCAGCGCGAGGAGGGTTAAACCATGGCGACTGGAGTGGTTACTGCCTCGTATATCGGGGCCAGCATTTTATTTATTCTGAGCCTGGGTGGCCTGAGCCATCAGGAAACGTCGCGACGCGGCAATATGTACGGCATTGCCGGTATGGCGCTCGCCATTATCGCCACCATCATGAGTGATAACGTCAACACCTATATTGTGTTGATTATCATGATGGCCATTGGTGGTTCAATCGGTACGATGTTGGCGCGACGTGTCGAGATGACACAAATGCCCGAACTGGTGGCCATGCTGCACAGTTTTGTCGGCCTGGCTGCAGTATTGGTGGGCGTCGCCAGTTACCTGGACCCCAACGCGCATTTTGAAGGCGTGGAAAAGGTCATTCACGAGGTTGAGATCTTCCTCGGCGTGTTTATCGGCGCGATCACCTTCACCGGTTCTGTGGTGGCCTTTGGCAAACTGAATGGCAAAATTGCCAGCAAGCCGTTAACGCTGCCTGGCAGACACTTGATGAATCTCGGCATTGTGGTCGTCAGTATTTGGCTGGGATCGGTCTTCTTGAATGCTGAGACCGTGAGCGGGGGTATGGCGCCCTTGATCATCATGACACTGCTGGCATTTATCTTCGGCGCGCATTTGGTCATGGCCATCGGCGGTGCGGATATGCCCGTGGTGATTTCCATGCTAAACAGCTACTCAGGCTGGGCTGCCGCTGCTACTGGCTTTATGCTGTCAAATGACCTCTTGATCGTGGTCGGTGCCTTGGTCGGCTCCAGTGGCGCGATCCTCAGCTACATCATGTGCCGCGCAATGAACCGCAAGTTCCTCGCCGTTATTCTGGGTGGCTTTGGTAGCAGCGGCGCCGGTGGCGGCGACGACGAAGAAGCGGGCGAATACGTTGCGGTGTCGGCCGAAGAAACGGCAGAACAACTGAAAGACGCCAAGGAAGTGATCATTGTGCCTGGATACGGCATGGCGGTTGCCCATGCGCAGCATCCCGTGTCGGAGCTGACCAAGCAACTGCGCGCTCGCGGCACCAATGTCCGCTTTGCGATCCACCCGGTCGCCGGTCGAATGCCTGGGCACATGAACGTGTTGCTCGCCGAAGCCAAAGTCCCGTATGACATCGTGCTTGAAATGGACGAAATCAATGAGGACTTCCCCGAGACGGATGTGGTGATGGTGATCGGAGCGAACGACATTGTTAACCCGTCTGCTCTGGAAAACCCGAACAGCCCAATTGCCGGCATGCCTGTATTGGAAGTGTGGAAAGCAAAAACCACCATCATTTCCAAACGCTCTATGGCAACTGGCTATGCAGGCGTTGACAATCCGTTGTTTTATCGCGAGAACTCGCGCATGTTGTTTGGTGATGCCAAAGACAGCGTCGATGCTATCTTGAAGTTCTTATAAGACGTAAGCCACAACCCTCCCGTAAGCTGAATGACAGCTTGCGGGATGTGGTGGATCTCTCAGCCATCGCCAATCGCGATGGCTTTTTTTTGGCTAGTGTTGGTGTAACGATCAGTTGATTAAGACGCGACCCTACGCCGCCAACTCAGTGCGAGGGCAATGACCCAGCCTCCCGTGAAAACCCACGCAAACAGACTGACCAAGCCCACGCCGAAACCGTAAGTACTGATCCCTAACAGCGTACTGCCGAGCAACAGAGCCCACGCGAGCCCACGATTTGCGCGTTGCAGCGATGAGGAAGGCACTGTGCCAAACATCAGCGCAGCCTGTTTGGCTTGTGACGCCGCAAAACAAAACAGCCCGACGGTGGTCAACAGCAAACCGACAAGAAACACTACACGTTAACCTTCTCATTGGCCGCAGCAGCGAGATTATCCGCCTCTTTTCTGAGGGTACGTCGTGTACGACGCGAAACCGCCGCCGACGATGATCCCGGTAACACACGCCAGACCGCAACCAAGGCGACACCAAAAGCGATCGCAGTCAGGTCAAATCCGGCGCGTACCCAATCACCCTCACGCAATGTCGCCACGAGGTGAACGTCAGTGGTCACCGCATTGAGTAAGGGCAAGCTGATCGATAGCGCAGCGAGCAAACCGACCTGCTCCCGCCAGGCACACGCCAGATCACGCAAGCCCGCGTGGAAGAAACTCGCCAACCACACCAGAAAGAGGCAGTGCATTTCCCATTCGCCTCGCCCGACCATGTCTACCGGCAACACGCGATTGGCCCAAAAATACGCAACCACGCCCAAGGGCAAACCCACAACGATGCCGAGATTGCTGCGTTCAATCAACACCAGGCCAAACCCAGCGGTGCCGCGTTTTCCAAGGCGTTGTCGACGCTTTTTAGCCCATAACACAAGGCCGGTAGCGATCATCGCTGCACCCACTAAACCACTCACAAAATAGAGCCATCGCAGCCAGATATTGGCAAAATGCCCCTCGTGCAAAGCCATCATCGCGTCCGAGAACACCGCACTTGCGGGCATGGTGGGCGGATCACTCATCAATGCCCCTGTCACGCCATTGAACGCCATCGCCTCACTGCCGCGTGACACACCACTGGACTTGGGCATAAAACGCAACACTGCACTGCTGTCACCGGGATTGGATACATTGACGTAGTGGATAGGTGTGTGTGGCCAGCGCGATTCTGCGGCAGCCAAGGGTGCGCTAAGATTGACCAGACTCGCCTTTTCACCCGTGAGCTCGATGCTGTCCGACCCAGGATAGAGGTGAGCCTCCATCGCCTCCTCGACCTCTTCTCCGGCCCCCATCGTCAGGACCTTAATGCTGGGCAAATAGTCAAAGGTGTAAAAAATCAGCCCCGAATAGGTAATCATGAGCAAAAACGGCAGGGCCAGTACACTGCTCATATTGTGCCCATCCAGCCAGGAGCGTTGCCCCTTATTGAAACGCAGCGTAAAAAAATCCACAAAAATCTTCTTATGGATCACAATGCCCGTCAGCAACGCAATAAACATAAACATTGTCGCGACACCCACGATGTAAATGGCGACTTCGTAGGGCATATAGTGCAAGGCGTAGTGCATGGCATACAGTGCATCACCACCGCCCGTTTCGCGCACGGCACTGGCAAGTTCTCCCGTGATGGGATTGAGCTGCTGATACACATAGCCTTCGCCAGCTGCATTGGGCGCACGCAGTTCCGCATAAACAGTGAGGGAGTTGCTGTGTCGACCACTGGGCAAGGTGACCCAGTATTCTTTGGCATCAGGGGCTTCGCGCTGCAGGTAGTGTAAGCCCGTTTCCGCTAGCGTTTGTGTACTGGGGAGCGAGGCCATCCGAACCTGCTCCGGTTTCATCCAGTGATCAATTTCTGCGTTAAAGTAGCCAAAGCTGCCAGTGATGAACATAAAGTACAGCACCAGCGACAACACCAACCCCACCCAGGTGTGCAGCCAGGTCATCGATTGCCTGAACGATCCTTGAAAACCCTGCTCGCTCATTCTCACCTCAAGAGGAAATACAGGCCGGTGAACGCCAGGGTGCTCGCGAACATTGTCAGGGTTAACTTAAGCAGATGACCATGCGCAAAGACCCACATGGCAACCAGACACCATGCAATAAACCCCACCAGTGTCATGATGTGGACAGCCTGAGTCTCGGCCATCATGCCGGACTGTTCAAACGCCACCACCAGAAACGCCCCGGCCATGCTGGTCAAGGCAAATCCCCCCAAAGACGCCAGCAGAACTCGTGCAAGCACCTGCCAGCGGTAGCTGGCAGATATATCTGACTTTTGACGGGCGTGACTGACCATGAACTGTATTAAAGCAGATTCATTCGCATTTGTCGGCCCATCATGCAGCGACCATCAAGCAAAGATCGAGATGTTCACCCATCAGGGCGTTCAAAACATCAGCCGGAAGCCCGCGCGCAACCAGTATTGGCTGACACGTTCCTGCCCGAGTCGAGTCTCATACATCAGGTATAACGACTTGCCATTTCGGAAGGTCGCCGATACACCCGTACTGAGGTTCAGGTAATCGGTATCAACGCTGTCGCTGGTAATGGTAAAGCCAGTGGCCGTCGGATCGTAGGCAAAGGCGGCTTCCACATCACGCTCGCCATCGTCTAAACGGTGGGCTGCTTCGAGGCGCAATTGCGGAATCCAAACCCCGGAGGCTGTGCTGATCGGGTAAGACGCCTCACCGCCAAGCACCACTTCACTGTAGTCCAGCGTTTGCGCTTTAACATCCAAAACAGATCCCTGCCCCGGACCATCGGGGTTGCTGGCGGTCTCGGTGTAGCCATCAACGCGTGCTTGGCTGTACGCCAGCCGTCCATAAGGGCCAAACTGCCAACTGCCGCGATGAAACACCATCCCGCCACCGAGGCTCAACGCAAGCTCGCTGGCGTCGGACTCGGCGTTAGCAAACTGCTCTGGCTGATCGGCCAAGTTCACTCGCCGCTTGATATCAAACTGGTGTTGCCCCACCGTCACAATCGCATCGAGATAGGCGGTATCATCTGCATACCAACTGGCAAAGGCAGACAGGTTCGCACCATTGACGTCAATGCGACCGTCATCAACATCGAAATCACTGCGTTGTGCGATAAAGCCAAGCGCTGCCCCGACGACCCAATCACCGTCCGTACGATAGTCCACCCCGATCGTGACACCTTGCGTGGCAATCTCAACACCCTGCTCTCGCGTGGAGGCATCATGCTCACCCACAGAGATAGCGCCATTGATGAACACGCCGAGACGCTCACCCGTCTCACCAGCGCCGCCCCCTGATGATCCCGTCATCAATTCGGCGATCGCCGTTGTGACGACGGACGGCATCTGCTGACCATATAACTCAAGACTGAGCGCATCCAAGGCAAGACCGCTTGAGCCCTGGCGAATCGCCTGTAAACGCGACTGGATATTAGACACCTGGATATCCGCAGCATCGAGACTCGCGGGCCCCACGGCGAAAGCTTCTTCAGGCATTAATCGAGACAGGCCTGCGGCGCGCTCTTCAGAGGTTGCGGCTTCCAGGTCCTGACAAGTCGCGAGCAAATCCTGCTGCTCAGCGCTCAAATTGTCAGCACTGGCAAGCGCCGGACAGGCTCCATCCAAAGCGCTTCCGACTGCGCGCTGGTTGTCATCCAGGATAGGCGAGCCTGAGAAGCCGGCATTGACCGTAAAACGCACCCGACTGGGGTTGTCGTCGTCATCGTTTGCCACCGCCGTGCCCTCTACCTGCGCCGTAACGGTCAGCACGCCTCCCTTCAGGATCTCCAGTCGGTTACTGGCCACCGCATCGTCATCCGAGGTCGTGCTGGTGCCTTCAATCAATCGTCCGGCATCAGGCGGATCAACCCGCCACGTCACGGGCACACCCGCAGCGCCTGCGCTCTCACTCGTCACGCTAATCACGAAGGGCTCGAGCGTGGTCCCCGGAAACCCGGCCTGTTCATCACCCGATACAATATCGAGCACCGGCCTGAAATCATCCGGTATAACGTCGTTTATCGTCACCGTGGCGACACTGTTCGCTGACAAGTTCGCACCACCGCTCGGATCACTGAGTGCGACTGTAAAACGCTCTTCACCTTCCGTGGCGTTGTCGACCAGAATAGACACATCAATGACGCGCTCGCCGGTATCAAAATCATCCCATCGCAACTCGCCCTCATAGGCCGCGCTGGAAAAGTCTTCATCCGCGACCGCACTGTCACCTTCACGCCCAACTTGGTAACGCACCGCAACGGCCCCGTCTTCACCGCCTTGGCGTTGCACGCGCAGCTGCACAGCGCCGCCCTCTGCCACCGTCAGCGCTGACTGCGCGAAACCGATGTCACCTCGGCGGGGGGCCGTGCTGTCTTCAATCGTTACCGTCGCGGAGGCGGGATCACCCAGTTCGGCGCCACCACTGACCTCTGAGAGGGTCAGGCTCAGCGACTCATTGTCTTCGCGCACATCATCTGCGGCAACGCGCACCGAGACCGTCTTGTCTTGCGTATCGCCATCGGCCCAACGCAGCTCGCGATCGACTCGCGTATAATCCTGACCGACCACCGCTTCGCCCACATCGGCGCTGGTCACGCGCACCGAGACATCGCCATTAGCACCCTCCTCACGGCTGACCGTCACCGAAATCGTGCCCGCATCTTCGCGCCCCAGGTAGTCACTCTGAGTAAAACGCAAGCGGCCAAAACGCGTGGTGTCTTCCAGCGTTACACGTGCGGTGGCCGAGCCCTCAAGTGCGGCGCCACCCGTCACACCGCTCAGACGTACACTGAAGAATTCATTGCTCTCGCTGCGCGCATCCTCCAACACAGGAATACGCAGCGTTTTCGGGCTGGTGTCACCGTTTGGCCAACGCAAGGTTGCCGAGGTGGTTGTGTAGTCTTGCCCACCGATCGCCGAATCGGCATCAGCACCCGTGGCGTAGCTGACCGATACTTCACCGTCGGCACCTCCGACACGTTCCACGACCAACGCGACCTCGCCCGCATCCTCTCGTGCGCTGACGGTGGTATTGCGAAAGCGCAATCGCCCCGGCTCGGGGCTGACATCCAAAATGGCCACTCGCACAAACTGTTCTTCACAGCATCCGTCGCTCACACTCACCTCGAACGATTCAGTCGCCTCTTGTTCTTGGTCTTGCAGAATAGGGATTTCAATGTATTGGGTCGCGGTATCGCCGGCTGACCAGCGCAAGGTCCCCTCGCGGGCTTCGAAGTCGGCATCGGCTTTTGCGGAGTTGTTGCTGTCGGCTTCAGCCGTGTAATAGTTCGCGCGCAATTCGCCGTCATCACCGCCGACACGGCGCACACCAATCCGGACCACGCCGGCGTCTTCGCGCACGGTGTATTCCAGGTCTTCGGGTTCTGCCCGACCGGGGGTGCTTTCCTCGTCATTGTCTAGCAAGAGCACACGGGTACTGGCATAACGAATACTGTTGGCATTGTCGCTGCTGATAAAGCCCGACCACAGCTCGACAACAAACTCTTCATCGTCTTCGAATACCGCATCATCTTCGATATCAAAGGACACCGAGGCCGTGCTTTCTCCCCGACCGATCACGATGTTGTCGTCGCCGTCGATGGGAAAGAAGTCTTCCTTGTAGATAGCGGCGTTGTCCCCTTTGCTGACCACGCGAAAATGCATGCGCAATTCGCCAACGCTATTGGGTCGGCGTGCGATATCCAAACGGACGCGCCCATCGCCCTCGCTGAAGGTGTACTGTTGCTGACGGAAATCTGCTTCGGCCCACACCGATGGCGCCACAAGCATACACACCAATAAGCACAGGCTGCTGACCCACCTTGGACGCCATCGCTGTTGTCGCACACTCGCGTATATGCTCATTACCCTGCCCCTCGAATCTTGGAAGATGCCTGTCACATCAGCTCTGGTGAACTGAACCGCTATGTATGCGCAATGATGCCACAGTGATACCGAAAAACTGGCATCAATACGCGGGAATATGGTGGATTATTCCCTTTTTGTGTCACGACTAACGTTCGTTCACGCGGGAATTCGTCGTCATGATATGGCATTGCGCAGCACGGCAACGAGTGTGCGAACAGACTGCCTGATGGTGTCTTCCTTAAAAGCTGCATAGCCCAGAATAAGCCCCTGAAGGTCAGCGTCTTGATCGAAGTAGGTAGACAGGGCTTTTACGTCTATCCCTCGAGCACTGGCTAGCTGAGCGGCCCTATCATCAGACAGTTTTTCTTGTAACGCTGCGGTAAAGCACGCCGTGATATGCATGCATGCCTGCTCCGGATACACGTGGAATAAATCTGAGGCATGCTCAGTAAGCGCGGTACACAGACAGGCCTGCCGCGCTGCATACAATCGCCGCATTTTCCGGAGATGGGTAGCAAATCCGCCACTCTCGATAAAGCGCGCCATCGCGGGTTGGGACACGAGCGCAGCACGCGTTCCAGATGCCTCGATATAGCCGCGAGCCGATGCCACCAGATCAGGTGGCAGCACCATGTATCCTAACCTCAGACCCGGGAACATCACCTTGGAGAAACTGCCTACATAGATGACGCAGCCTGTCGAGTCGAGGCTCATCATGGCGGGCAATGGTGTCCCTTGATACCGAAATTCGCCGTCGAAATCGTCTTCGAGTATGTAGCTATCCGACGTTGACGCCCACGACAACAAACTCAAGCGACGAGAAAGTGGCAATGTCATGCCGAGCGGAAAATGGCGCGACGGTGTGACCACAGCGGCCTTCGCATCGGCACCGTTGCGGACGGCCCGGGTGATGTCAAAGCCTTCTTGATCAACTCGACTCACGGTTACGCGCATGCCCAATTGGCGCAGTGTACTGCGCAGCACATGATGACCGGGGTCTTCAACAAAAACGTTGTCGCCTCCGCGCAGCGCAATCGCTGCAAATAGACCGAGTGCTTCACCCAAGCCCGACGTGATAACTATGTGAGACGCTGAGCACGGGAGATGTCGCCAGATGGCAAGGTGCGAGGCTATTGCACCGCGTAAAGACCACCAGCCAAGCGGATCAACATGCCCATACATCCCACTCGTCGCCGATGTTGCCGTCGCATCCAGCTGGCGCGCCCATACTTTGTGCGGAAACGCCTCGACGTCTGGCATACCGGCGCCAAACGGCCTGATTGCATTGACTGGTGCGGGGTTGTCCTCAGGTGGTGCGAATTTTTCAAACGCCACCACCGGGTAATCGGGCAAATTGCGGGTGACATACACACCCGCCCCCTACGCCCGTCCAAATACCCTTCAGCCATCAGCTGGTCGTACGCCGCGGTTACCGTGGTTCGCGACACTGACAACTCGTCCGCCAAGACACGGCTAGGCGGCAACTTGTTCCCGGACACCAGAATCTTGCGATGCACAAGGCTGCGCAAGCTTTGCATCAATTGCTGCTGCAAAGACAGCTTGGACGAACGATCGAGAGACATCGATAAAATCGCTGCCTGCAAATTGGACTGGTTCATTATTTAATAATTGGATATTTGGGGCTGACACCTGACTT
>DOIU01000255.1 GCA_003511825.1 Gammaproteobacteria bacterium
CAAGATTGTCAACACGTGGGCTTCAGTATGTCGCTACAGACCAAGAACGGCATCCAGATCGCTGGGGCGACATCAGCCGACACACTGCTCGACGACGTGAAAGCCGGAGAGTCTCACACGGCCAAATTCAAATTCCGCTGCGCCATGATCCAAGGCGTGCATTTTTTTAACGCCGGCGTCACCACAACAGGTGATAGTGGACTGCAATACCTGCATCGCGGCATCGATGTCTGTGCCTTCAAGGTCATCAACCCGACCAAGGATTCTGTGTCAGGACTGTGCAGGGTGCTGGAAGGACCGACCCCCATCAGCATTACTCGGCAAAACGATGAACGATAAGCCAAGCACGCCCATTATTGTCCTCGGCATGCATCGCAGTGGGACGTCCATGCTCGCCGGTATGCTGGACATTCTGGGCGTCTACTTGGGCAACGAAGACAATCTGATGCCCGCAGATCAGGACGTCAATGCCAAGGGATTCTGGGAGCGAGAAGACGTTGTCGCGATCCACGAAGAAGTGCTCGCGACCTTGGGAACCAACTGGCAAAGCGTGGCATCATTGCCGAGCGACTGGCCAAACGATCCGAGACTGAGCACCTGCAAACAACGGCTGCTTGAGCTAGTGCGCAGCGACTTCCTGAGTAAGCCGCTCTGGGGAATGAAAGACCCGCGGATGTGCCGACTGTTACCGCTGTGGCTCGACCTCTTCAACGCACTGGATGTCACCCCACGATTCATTCATATCGTGCGTCACCCCACAGAGGTTGCGAGTTCGTTGGCGAAACGCAACGGTTTTTCCACGGACTATGCCTTGATCTTGTGGCTGCGCCATGTCACCGACGCGATCTCCCATAGCGCCGGATTCCGTCAGTGCCATGTTAGCTATGCCGACTTGAATAAAGACTGGTATGCCGCAGCACAGAAAATAGCCCAAGAGCTGGATGTGCAATGGCCGGCGTCTATCGATAGCGACAGCGTTCACCAACAGATGGACGCCTTTATTAGCCGTGACTTGTGGCATCATCGTGACGACAAACAGCCTCACATAGAAGTACCATGCTTGCACAATATCACCGATGCGTATCAACAACTCTCGGAGAGCAATCCCGAAAGCTGCACGACTACTCGCGAGTCAACGCTCGACGCGGTGAATACCGACTGCGCCTCACTGCTGCGTCTCCTCGACCAATCCAGTGGTGTGTTGTCACGCCAGGCGTCAGATTGGTACGACTATATGCGCAAGTTTCAGATTGAAAATGAAAAGCTGACCGAACGCGTCCACAGTGATGCCACCAAGCTCACTGAGCTGCATGATATCCGCCACAAACAGGAAAAAGAAATACAACGACTGACCGCCGCGAATGCAGAGCTGCAGGACACCATCAGAACCTGGGGCTTCAACAGGCTGCAGGAACGACTATCGCGCTGGCTGGGACGATCTTGATCAGCTTTATCATCAGAACAGGACTGGCCCGCAAAGGGTGCTTAACACAAGCCGTTGACTCTGTGTTGCGAGAAAGGCGTGTCCCCATAGAAATCGTACTCGTAGAAAACGGCACTTATGGACTGCAGCCGTGGTGCGAAGCGCTGCAGCTGTTGCCGAACCAAAGCATCAAGTATGTGCATCTGCCAGATGCGGACCGCTGCAATGCCGGCAACGTCGGGCTTGCAGAGGCACGTGGGGAGCTGGTGTGTTTTCTGGATGATGACGATGAGATCTATGACAATTACTGCCAACTGATGTTGCGTCCGTTTGAGGAAGACAGCGCGATTGATGCGGTTTGCGCACGTGCGCATGAGGTTTCAACATCCATCCATTCTTATACCCCGTTCAAGGTTACCGGACATAAAAAGTACATCAAGTATGACAACGTGTATTCTCGGGAGTTACTGTGGATCCGCAATTTTCTGCCGATTCAATCGGTGCTTTTTCGCAAATCACTGTTCGAGCGCTATGGCGGGTTTGACCCGGATTTGTCTGTCCTGGAGGACTGGGAATTATGGGTTCGATACGCCACCAATCATCACTTCGTCGCCATACCGGAAGTGACGTCTTTTTATCGCGTTCCCCATGAAGATCGCAAGCGCGAGGCGCGCGAAGACGCGTTTCGCGACCACTACTTTAAAGTGCTGGACAAGCAACGCCACGTTAGCACAACGGTGGACAGCGACTCCTATCGCCGTCTCATCGCCGAATTACTCTACAGCTACAAAAGCCTCAATCTGCTGTTCAGGCTGCGGCTGCTCAACCACGCAACCTTGTGCGATACGGAGCAGGCAAAGTTTGCTGAGGTGCAAGATGAGCTGGCGAGCACCAGTCCTCGTGCAGCCATTGAGTGCGCGCAACGGCAATTGCAGAAAAACCGAACGGTCCGATTCTTAACCTTAAAAGAACACCGGATAAAATCTGTCATCCGACAACTCATTTCCACTTTCAGCACTTCTTCTCGAACATAATGACAACACAGATCCCTGCTTCAGACATTCACGCTTTTACGAGCATCAACATTAACTACCTGCCCCGCGCACGGGTGTTGGGTGACTCGATCAAAAAGCACCATCCAGAGATGCGCTTTCATCTCATGTTAAGTGACGAGATTCCAAAAGGGTTCAATCTGGAAGACGAGCCTTTTGATAGCGTCATCCAAATAGCCAACCTCGCCATTGAGGATCAGGACGCCTGGATATTCAAGCACGACGTGGTTGAGCTTTGTACAGCCGTTAAACCTTTTGCGTTTCTGAATATCATGGATACATACAACGCAAAAAGCGTGTTTTACTTTGACCCGGATGTCGTCCTCTTCTCGCGTGTGGACGCCATGATCGAAGACCTTGAGCGCCACGCAGCGATACTTACACCCCATGTGTGCGCGCCCGATGTTCTGCCCTCAGCAATCGTCGACAACGAGATCTCTTGCCTCAAACACGGCATCAACAATCTGGGGTTTCTCGCTGCCAACGGTCGCGGTGAAGGCCGCGCGTTAATCGAATGGTGGGCCAAGCGGCTGCATCACTACTGCTATGACGATATCCCACGAGGACTGTTCACCGATCAACGGTGGATGGACTTCGCACACGTGTTCTTCAACGACATCAAAATAGAGAAAGGTCCCGAGTACAACGTCGCCACCTGGAACTATACAACGCGAGAAATCAGTGGCAGCCTGCAAGACGGCGTCATGGTTGACGGCAGGCCTTTGTGCTTTCATCACTTTTCGGGCTTCACCAACGGTGCTGCTCAAATGATGCAAGGCCGGTATGCCGATGGCATTCAAGTGATTGACGATCTGTATGCCTGGTACCGGGAGGCCTGCGACCACGCCGGGCAACGTGAACTCGCCGACCATCGCTGGGCCTATGGGTACTACAGCAACGGCGAAAAAATTGAACGATCACACCGCCTGCTCTACCGCGAGAAGTCCGATTTGCAAAACGCATTTCCAAAGCCGTCCCAGTGCACCAGCGATACATCCGCATCAAGCTCCTATTACAACTGGCTCAAAAGCAATCCAGCAAAGCTGAGTCGCGCAAGCAACAGCGCCAGCTTCTGGGACTTTATGACCGTGACCGAGCAGTCACTGCTGGGCTATATCGACCGCGCGCAAAAACCCGGTAAACTCACCAAGAAGTGCGCTGCCATCGCCACACGCTCTGGCTTTTTGATCAGCCGAAAAGTCCTTAAACTGTTCACCTAGTGCCGTGCAACGGCACCAGCCATTCACGCACCCAAACCGACGCGTTCACTATGACAAGCCATGCCGACAACCTTGATCTTAGACTGCTCCTGGTGGGAGGCACCGGGCGTTCCGGGACCTCTTTCGTTTACCGCCAACTGCTCAACAATCGCGAAATGGTCGGATTTGAAGAATTCGAAAGCCAGCTATTTACATCCAACCAGTCCCTGATTGACCTGTATGATCGGTACACGCGCAGTTACAGCCCAGAGCGGTTCAACGCTGTGTGCCGGGTGTTTTCTGAACAGACCCGCGCCCGCTTTATCGCATTGTATCGGAAGCGCCCGATTCGGCGTGTGTTCAGGGAGCGGCAGATCGACAACGCACTCAAGGACTATATACAGGGACTGCAACAAGATCGCATGACAGTCGATAACTTGCAGCCATCATTCAGCCAGAGAACCGCCCGCCTCTTCCATACCCTGTTTGAACTGGACGACGCGAGTGATGCAGAAACCACGCTACTGGAGAAAACACCGCACAATGTGCTGTTTTTTCCACAAATCCGCCAGATATTCCCTAGTGCTAAGATCATTCACGTCGTACGTGACCCGCGAGCGGTTGCTGAGTCTCTGATGCGACAGTCCTGGGGACCGTCGAGCTATCCAGAAGCGTTCACCTGGATCCGGCAAATCCTGTAAACCTGGATACGTCAGTATCAGAGTGGCGCCTATTCAGCGGACGATTTACTGTGTCTCAGGGCTGAAGATCTACTGACTGGACAGACCTACTGGGAAGACCGCATTCGAGACTTCACGGGCTGTGAACTCACTTCGCTGGATCTCAACGCCAGTGCTACAGCCCTGGACGGCTGGCGAGAAGCGATGAGCGACGCGGATTTCGAGCTGGCGAACACCCAGCTGCGGGGCATCATGCACTTCTTTTCCTATGACCCGGCAATCACCGAAGGGTATGAACAATCCCGTCAAACCCACTTTGAGTTGCCATAACTGCTTGACCCTGCGCGCGCGTGCGCAGGTGTCGTGACGATTCAAGAGTGACCATGGCCTTCACCGGCAAAGTCCGCTATTCTCTCCCTCTATTTTTTATCGCTTGCTGAATTCCATGTCTACAACATCTCTGTCTAAGAGTAAGATCAAGATCTTACTGCTCGAAGGCGTGCATCAACGCGCGCTCGATACCCTCAAGAAACACGGCTACGAGAATATTGAGTACCACAAGACCTCTCTGGTTGGCGACGAACTGAAAGCCAAGATCAAGCATGTCCACTTTATTGGCATCCGGTCTCGCACCCAGCTCACCGCAGAAGTTTTGCAGGCTGCCGAGAAGTTGGTCGGCATCGGCTGCTTCTGTATAGGGACCAACCAAGTCGATTTGCACGCGGCAAAACTCAAAGGCGTCCCGGTATTTAACGCGCCGTTCTCAAACACGCGGTCTGTGGCTGAGCTCGTGCTGGGTGAAATCCTACTGTTGTTGCGAGACATCCCCGCTAAAAATGCCAAAGCGCATCGCGGCGAGTGGGACAAAACAGCCAACGGCTCAGTGGAAGCGCGCGGTAAAACCCTGGGTATTATCGGCTATGGCCATATCGGCTCCCAGCTCAGCATCATGGCAGAGAACATCGGCATGAAGGTCATGTTCTACGACATTGAAAACAAACTGCCACTGACCAATGCGACGCCGGCCGACAGTCTGAGCGACCTGCTGCAACAGGCCGATGTCGTCTCCCTGCACGTACCCGAAACCGCCGAAACA
>DOIU01000483.1 GCA_003511825.1 Gammaproteobacteria bacterium
GCAACGGTGCTGACACAGGGGGCAACGGTGCCTCTGAGCAGCGCAGTGGTATTTCCATGGGCTTTAAAGACACCGGAGATACAGAGCCCGAGTACGTTCTGACTAAGGAAGACATCTCACAAGGCAGCGTTAATGCAACCGGTGCGGGTGACGAGCAAATCGGGTGGAACTTCTTCTATCGCGTGGGGAAGACGCTGTTTGTCACCGGTTACCAAAACTTCGAAGCCAAGGCTTATCGAGTCAATGACGCGGGTGACGTCGAACAGATCTCGACGTTCTTCTACGATTGGCCATTGGAAGCGTTCGGATCTGTCGGAGACGATACGCTGATTGCATCGGACCAACCTCGAGACGGCACACACACGACACGCAAGCTCTATACGGTTGATGCGACCACGGGCTTGATTACCGCTAAAACTGACTACTCTATCTTCGATGATGATACGGGCACGCCCGGCGAAGGCTCTGTTGGTTGGGCGACTGCGCTGGAAGTACGTGGCAGCGAACTGTTTATCCCATTCCAAAAACTGGATGATGGCGGCAACTTTTTTACCCCAGATGCAGACATGGCTTATGTGGCGATCTACGACTATCCGCTTGCCCAAGGCGCCAGCCCCAAAGCCATTATCAGTGACGATCGCACCAGCAATATCGGCGTCAACGGTTCAAGCACAGGGTTAATTGAAGCCGAAGGTGGTGATCTCTACTCGTTCTCCTGTGGTTCTCTGTCGGCTGGATTCAGCCCAGCATCGACCAAGCCATCCGGTATATTGCGTATCAAAGGCGGCGAAAGTGAATTTGATGCCGAGTACTTCTTTAACATTGAAGAAGCCACCAACGGCGGCAAGCTGTTCTGGTTTGACTACGTGGGTGACAATAAGGCCATTGGTCGCTTGATTACTGATGAAACCAACAACTATGCCTGGTCAGCCTACACCAAGGATCCAGAGTCCAACGCGTTTACACAGAAGCTGGTTATCATTGATCTGGCCAACCAGACGGTGACGGATGTTGCTGGTATACCCTTACACCATAAACGGTATACCTCCAATGTTGATGTCATGGACGGGAAAGTCTATGTCAGTATCGAAACCGAGGAGGTGAACAACGTCTACGAGGTGGATATCGCGACAGCGACGGCCACCCAGGGTGCCGTTATCGAAGGGAAGACGATTAAAGGTTTCTATAACCTCCACGACTGACACACGCCTGCGAGCCTCGGCCTTTGCGCTGAGGCTCTCCTTTCTCAAGAGCACTCTTGCCCTTGAGTACGCCGGTCTGGCGATTCATGCTTATTGTATGATGGGCAGTTTCAGGCTGTGCTCTGGTCTAGAGCACACCGTCTTGGCGTAGCGGAGGCAGAGGGGAGAACGCAGACTCGGTTTATGCCGATGTTCTAGGAATCGAGTTTCGCGGCAATGCTGTTGTCGGGCGCGAGCTCCCTTGATGGTTGACAACGGTTTTGAGGGTCGCTGGAGCGGTTGCGGGACTCTCAACGTCATCAAAGCTGTAGTCAAACAACGCAATCTCTTCGGCGTACCTATCGGCGACCAGCTCTGCGGTGGCGTCGTCGTAGTGCTGGCGGTAGTCCTCTTTGCGACTCTGCATTTTGTGGGGCAGGGTCGTGTCTGATAGGCCGAGTGTCTGAGCAATGTTGCTGTAGTCCTGAGCCAGGGTTTCGAAGCGGCCGATGTAGTCCAGTTCGACGTTACCGTTAAATCGTTTCAGCCAGTAGGTCTGGGGCTCCAGCATGCCGACGCCCGCGAAGCGGCTAAGGTATTCAGAGAACGGAATGTCTGCCGAGATGCCCGCATTTTGCCGATGCACTTTGTCGCGGGTTGCATTTTTGTACCAAGAAAACACGCGTGCCCAAGGGTTCCGCACGATCGTGAATTTGAAGTACTGCTGATACTGTTCTGCGGTGACGGTGTACTTGTTGCGCGGGTTATGCGCCTTCCTCATGATGTCTTTTTGCCGCCGATAGACCGAGAGCATATTGTCTTTCGACGTGAGGATCTTCGGAACATCGAGTGGCTCAAGCATGCGGATGGTCCGATGATCTTGGCCGCCGCGTCCTTGGTGTCCGTCAAAGTGGCCCAACGCCGTTTCGATACTGGTGCCTGCGCATTTGGGGATATGGATAAAAATGCAACGGTGGTGATGTGAAATCATAAGGCTTGATAGTCACCGGCTTGAAAGGCAAAAAACTGCCACAGAATGTTAAAAAATGTAACTGTCTTAAAGCGTAGACACAAGAGACGACTTCGTCAAAGAAATTTACATTGCCAATATGAGAGCCATCCATCGGCTGCGCAGGGTGAAAGATTGCTGTTTAGGAAGGTGGCTCGCGTCCGCGGCGGAGCAGGCCGTCAGGCATGACAGTGTGTATACAAGGGTGGGCATGCACGAGATGCGCATGCCCTTATACGAAAGCGTATTCCTCCGTGACGATCGGTTAAGACGCTTACAGGCGCGGCAGGGCGCCTAGCGGGTGAGCCGCCGATCTGTGTTCATCGTAGGAAGTGGATACCCAGGAGGATGAACGCACCGATAAACACCGTTTCAGCCACCAGCAGGATGATTGCCGGTCCGCCCACGTCGAGAATCTTGCGCAGTGAGGTCTTCATGCCGACAGCTGCAATGGAGACCAACAGCATCCATTGATACACCTCACCGAGCAAGGACTGAACCGACGCCGGGACCATGCCTACTGAATTGAGAGCCGCGAGGCACAGAAAGGCGACGATGAACGTGGGGATGAGTGCCGGTCGCTTACCCGTGTCTGCCTGCTGGCGACTGTAGTGGCGCACAAGCAACGAGATGATGACCACGACCGGGGCGAGCATGGTCACCCGTATCAGTTTGACCAGTGTGGCTGTCTCACCGGTGGTTTCCGACACGGAGAAGCCGGCCCCAACGACCTGGGCGACATCGTGTATCGTTCCGCCGAGAAAGACACCGGCTATTTGGTGATCAAGATTGAGATGGTAAGACAATACCGGGTACAGAATCATGGCGACAGTGCTCAATACCGTCACGCTCAGCACCGTGAACAACAGGTTCCGCTCAGAGTTCTCGTTGTTGGGTAACACCGCTGCGACGGCCATGGCCGCCGAGGCGCCACAAATCGCCACAGAAGCGCCAGTTAAAACACCAAAACGCCATCCCCGACCGAGCAGAGCGGCACCGGTCAAGCCGAAGGCAATGGTGGCGACGACTCCCAAGATGATGAGCAAGATTAACTCGGTGCCCAATCCGGCCAGGAGGTCAAACCCGATTCTGGCGCCGAGCAACGCCACGCCGATGCGCAGCACCGTGCGCGCGGTAAACTCGATGCCCCGGACACAGCCGCCTTCTTCAGAGAGAAAGTGAAAGGCAATACCGAGCAATAATGCCATGAGCATGGCGGGTGCACCGTAGTGTTCCGAGAGGTATTGCGCGGCGACC
>DOIU01000154.1 GCA_003511825.1 Gammaproteobacteria bacterium
CGCGTCATTCCAGGACGAGCTGTCTGCGTTGGGTTACAAATATCAGTTCATTACACTGGCTGGTATCCACAGCATGTGGTACAACATGTTTGATGTGGCGCAGCATTATGCTGCCGGCGAAGGCATGAAGCACTACGTGAGCATGATCCAAGAGCCAGAGTTCGCAGCGCGCGAGCGTGGCTATACCTTTGTCTCTCACCAGCAAGAGGTGGGTGCAGGTTACTTTGATGATGTGACTACTGTTATCCAAGGTGGCGCCTCCTCCGTGACGGCGTTGACTGGATCAACAGAAGAAGAACAGTTCGGATAAAACGCTGTTCTCGAGGCCCTGGCGAGCAGCCGGGGCCTTCTTTCTCGCCGGTATATCACCCTCTCACACGGACGTTTTATAAGAATCACGCCACCGGCAGCTGCCTTTTACATTCAGCAGAACACAAGAGGAACCGTTTATGACTAAGCGTACCGTGACCTTAACGGACAACCAGACTGGTCAATCCGTTGAGCTCGATGTCTTGGAGCCGACGTGCGGCACCAGCACGATTGACATCAGTCCACTGTATAAAGAACTGGGTTATTTCACCTATGATCCGGGGTTTGTGTCTACCGCCAGCACCTGGAGTAAGATTACGTATTTGGATGGTGATGAAGGACGACTCGAATATCGAGGCTATCCGATTGAACAGCTCGCAGAGAACAGCACGTTTCTAGAAGTCTGTTACCTGATTTTGCACGGTGAGTTGCCCACCGAAAAAGAATTCGAAGAATATCAACGCCTGATCACCAAGCACACCATTCCGCACGATCAACTCACTAAATTTTACAGTGGCTTCCGACGCGACGCCCACCCCATGGCCATCATGGTTGGGGTTGTCGGGGCGTTGTCAGCGTTCTATCACGATGATGTCGATATCTTTAATCCTGAGCATCGCATCATTTCAGCGAATCTGTTGGTCTCGAAGATCCCCACTATTGCAGCGTGGGCGTATCGCTATACCACGGGCAAACCTTTCATGTATCCGCAGAACAACCTCAGCTATGCGGAAAACTTTTTGTACATGATGTTTGCGATGCCATCGGAAAATTACAAACCTGACCCATTGATGGCGAAGGCGCTGGATCTGATCATGATCCTGCATGCTGATCACGAACAGAATGCATCAACGTCTACCGTGCGTCTAACAGGCAGTTCCGAGGCTAACTCCTTTGCAGCCGTGTCTGCAGGTATTGCCGCGCTGTGGGGGCCTGCACACGGTGGTGCCAACGAAGCCGTGATCAATATGCTGCGTGAGATCGTGGACTCCGGTCAGCCACTTGAGCATTTCGTGGAACGCGCCAAAGATAAAGACGACAGTTTCCGCCTGATGGGCTTTGGTCATAGGGTCTATAAAAACTTTGATCCGCGCGCGAAGCTCATCCGAGGCGCATGCCATGATCTCCTCAATAGCGGAAAGATCAATCAGACGCATCAAGAGCTTCTGGATATCGCTATGCGTTTGGAGAAAATTGCGCTGGAAGACGAGTACTTCAAGTCGCGGAATTTATACCCGAACGTAGATTTCTACTCAGGTATCATCTTCCTGGCAATGGGCATCCCAACCAATATGTTCACCGTGATGTTTGCTCTGTCTCGCACCATTGGCTGGATATCGCAATGGAACGAAATGATGAGTGATTCCAAGGTACGTATCGGACGTCCTCGACAGCTCTATATTGGCGATACCACGCGCGACTATGTCTCTATAGATCAGCGCAAGTAATCGTCTTGGAGGCCAGTGGTCCAATCATCTGAATTGTTAGAGGGTTGGACCACGAGGCCGGCAGTTGCCGGCCTATCCTCATCGCTCTTTCACGGTTGGTGAAGAACAAATTTCTGTTCCACAACGGCCTTGCCCCATTGATCACCGACGTACTCCTCCGCCAGCTTGAAACCCTGTTGCACGTATAGCCTACCGGCAGCATCCAGTCCTTTTAGTGTCCAAAGATGAATTGCGTCGAATGCGTGTTCACGGCAATGCTCAAGCGCTTTCTGTAGAAGTGCCCTGCCTAGCCCCTTTCCTCTGAGCCGTTGGGCGAGAATAAACCAGCGCAGATGCGCGGTATTGTGGCCAAGATCCTCGCCGTCGATGGTGATTGAACCCATCACTTGCCCGTTTTCGAGGAGACTCCAGCTGTTATTGACGGGATTGCCAATGCGGGGCATGAATTCCGCCATGGCGTTTGCGACAAGGCTTTCAAAGGTCGGGCCCATGCCGATAACGGGGCCGTGCGTCCGAGCATGCAGTGCCGCAATATCACCGATCATGCCGGTCTGGTAGCCCTCGACGATATCATAGCGACGTTCAGATGCGGTTGTGAGAGATTTCGCCGATGCCAGTGCGTCGGCGTAGTTGGCTAGCGCGCTGGCGATTGCACTCGCTTCTTTGTTTTGGAGGCAGGAAAGTGCAGCGCGTACCTGTTTGTCGCCAAACTGATTGATCGAACGGTGTGTCCTCCACCCGTTGTCCGTTAAGCTCAGACGACGTGAGCGTGCATCTTCAGCGGAGCGAGTCTGTGTGATTTCACCGCGTGATTCGAGTGATTTTAGCAATCGACTGATGGTGGATTTTTCCAGCTTTAATGTGATCGCCAATTCCTTAGCGCTTAACCCGGGTGTTAAGCCAATTTCGAGGATAGCGTGAACGGCTGAAGCGGAAAGATCAGTCCCCGCCAGTGTTTTATCCAGAAATCCCAGCTCGCGGACCAGCCGTCGTGAAGCTGTGCGGATATCGTCAACGAAGGCGTCTGTAGAAGTCATCTTGTCGCACCCTTTTTAGTTGCTTGATACAACTATATGCAAGGAAAAAGCAAGAAGCAAGACGTGCTTCAGCGTGTCTCTATGGACCGTACGCTGGAAGCCGCCTGCTTTTAACGATTTTCAGGAAGCTTCAGGGAATCTGCGACAATGGGTTTCTCGCGTAAAAGCGATCAGGACGGTGGAGATAGCCAACCATGCGATGGCCGCGAAAAACGCAGACTGAAAGGCATCAAAGGTATACACTCTGACCCCTTCTGACAGATCACCCTGCCATAACCGATCTAATAACACGCCCACGGCTGGCTGCATAATCATGGGACCCATCATGACCCCCATATTAATCAAGCCTGACACCGTGCCTGTCAAGGCTGAGGGTGCGGATTCACGCGCGAAGGCAAAGCTGATCACCATCACGCCTGAGACGAGACCAATCGTTGTCAAGAGTACACCGAGCATGATCGCAGACCAGTCGTTGTGCCAGAACAGCGATACCCAGCATACCAGGAGTATCAGCGCAGAGGCGACATAGATCGGTTTGCGTCGCCCGAGATGATCTGAGAGCCAGCCGAACAAAGGGCCTCCAACAGCCCAGGCAATCATCAGTAGCGAGCAATAAGCTGCTGCACTGGTTGCTGGCATGTCATAGTGGGTTTGCAAGAACGGCACTCCCCAAAGTCCTGCAAATGCCAACAATGGACCCACAATACCCCCAGGCACCCAGAGTAACAGCAGTATGTTGCGATAGGTAAAGGCGCGGCGGACGCCGGCCCAAATGCCGATAGTCGCTTGTGCACTGCCTTGCGGATTTGGGTGATGGCTCGCCCAGCCTTTCTCGCTCGGATCGTCGCGCACATACAGCCAGATCAAGGCGCAGACGATCAGGGTAAACAACGCAGAGAATGCCATGGTCGAGCGCCAGCCGAATGCGTCGACTAAGAGGCGCAGCGGCACGCCGGCGAAGACGGCGCCGGTGACACCGATACACAAGGCCAAACCCGATGCAAGCGCGTAACGCTTCTGCGGCAACCAATGCGCGGACAGTTTCAATAGTGCGACAAACGCGACGGCAACGGAGCCACCGATCAGCAGTCGACCCGCACTGGCCCATAAGATATTCGGCGCCAGCGCAAACAACAGCGTCCCCAGGGTTGCCACGGCGCATCCCAGGGTGAGTAGCTTACGTGGCCCCCAGCGATCAGCGAGGATGCCCGTGGGCACCTGCATGGCGACATAGCTGTAAAAATAGAAGCCTGATAAATTGCCCAACGCGGCCGCGTGTATCGCAAAATCCGTCATCAATTCGGTGGTGATAACGGCGGGCGCGACGCGTTGGAAAAAACTGATTAAGTAAAACAATGCGCCGAGTGACCAGATGGTCCAACTCAGGCGTAAGGAGGGTAGCTGCGGAGTTTCGGCAGCGTTTTTCAAGGGTTCAGGCGTGCCAGCGCAGCGCTAGCACTGTTCCCAGGGTAAGCCGTGAAAGCGCCACCCACCAAGAGAACTGCGCTGGTGGTTGTCATCCAGTTCACCCTCAAAACCTTCATCAATATTATGCACTTGTTTCATGCCGGCTTCGACCAGCAATCGGCCCGCCTCGCGTGAGCGCTTACCGCTGCGGCAAATCAGCATCACGGGCACGCAATTTTCTTCATCAACACATGCACCGCCGCCCAGCAAGACTTTGCGCACATCAGCAACAAAATGTGGGTTCACATCCCAGTCGGGTTCGTCAATCCAAGGTATGTGCACGGCCCCTTTAGGGTGACCAACAAACAAAAACTCCATCGAAGAGCGCACATCAATGATTAATGCACGAGGGTCACTTTCGACAATATTCCACGCTTCTTTGCAGCTGATTTCGGTTGGTTCGGCCATCGTACATCTCCGGCAAATGTGGTCCGGGGTGGATAAGCGCTATCCACCCCGAGTTTGATACAGCAGAAAGCGTTTACAGGGCGGGCCCAGCAGCGACCAGCGCCTTGCCTTCCTCGGTATCGGTGTAACGCTCGAAGTTATCGACAAAACGTTTGGCCAAATCGCGGGCTTTTTCTTCCCACTGTGCGACGTCGCTGTAGGTGTCGCGAGGGTCGAGAATACTGTCATCCACATTCGGCAGTGCCGTCGGCACGGCCAGATCAAAGATGGGGATGTCTTTGGTTTCGGCAGATTCAATGGAGCCGTCAAGGATTGCGTCAATGATCGCTCGCGTGTCTTTAATGGAGATACGCTTGCCGCTGCCGTTCCAGCCCGTATTGACCAGGTAGGCCTTGGCACCAGAGGCGTTCATGCGATTCACCAACGTCTGCGCATACTTGGTGGGATGCAGCATCAAAAAGGCGGCGCCAAAACACGCGGAAAAAGTCGGTGTCGGCTCAGTAATACCCAGTTCTGTCCCGGCCAGTTTCGCCGTAAATCCCGACAAGAAATGGTACTGCGTTTGCTCAGGTGTGAGCTTAGAAACAGGCGGCAATACACCGAATGCATCGGCTGACAAGAAAATCACCTTGTCGGGATGGCAGGCCTTGGAAGCCCCTTTGACGATGTTGTCGATGTGATAAATCGGGTAGGAAACGCGCGTGTTTTCGGTTTTGCTGTTGTCGTTAAAATCGACGCTGCCGTCGTCTCTCACGACGACATTTTCCAGCAGTGCATCGCGCTTGATGGCACGGTAGATATCGGGTTCGGCTTCTGCACTCAAATTGATGGTTTTGGCGTAGCAACCCCCTTCGAAGTTAAAGACGCCGTCGTCGTCCCAGCCGTGCTCATCGTCACCGATGAGTTGTCGTTTGGGTTCTGTTGACAGGGTTGTCTTGCCGGTGCCAGACAAGCCGAAGAAGACGGCAGCATCACCCTGCTCCCCGACGTTGGCCGAGCAATGCATTGACGCAATGCCTTTGAGTGGCAGGAGGTAATTCATCACTGCAAACAGGCCTTTTTTCATCTCGCCGCCGTACCAGGTTCCCCCGATCAGTTGCATCTTTTCGGTGAGATTGAACGCGACATAGTTTTCGGAGTTCAGGCCGTGTGCTTCCCAGTTGTTGTTCACGGTTTTGGCGCCATTAAAGACAACGAAGTCTGGCTCAAAGCCTTCGAGTTCTTCAGCGCTCGGGCGGATGAACATATTGGTCACAAAATGGGCTTGCCACGCAACCTGGGAGATAAAACGGACCTTCAAGCGCGAGTCGGCATTCGCGCCGCAATAGGCATCGACCACGAACAAGCGACCGCCAGACAGCTGCGCCATGGTGTTTTGCTTGAGGTCGGCCCAGACTTCAGGTGTGATCGCTTTGTTGTCGTTTTTGCCTTGATCTGACCACCAAACAGTATCACGCGTGGTGTCATCTTTGACGATCCATTTGTCTTTAGGGGAACGCCCTGTAAATTTGCCGGTGTCGACCGCCACCGCGCCAGTTGTGGTGACCGTGCCTTTCTCATAACCCTCGAGATCGTCACGCGTCTCTTCTTCGTAAAGCAGCTCGTACGAAGGGTTATAGATAATCTCCGAAATATTGGAAATCCCGTATTGGGTGAGATCCAGTTGCTGGGACATGCGAATTTCTCCTGCCTGTATCTGTATCGTCGTATTTTAGAAATCTTGTTCGATCCGAGCGGCTATTGATCGGCTTTCTTGTCGCGTCGGTATTGGTGCAGCAATGGCTCTGTGTAGCCGTTAGGCTGTGCGCGCCCTTTCAGCACCAGATCAAGCGCGGCTCGATACGCGACCGAGTTATAGGCTGGTGCCATGGCTTCATAGTTCGGATCGTCTGCGTTCTGTTCATCGACCACGCGTGCCATTTTCTCAAATGCGGCTGTGATTTGTGTCTCTGTGCACACGTCATGATGCAGCCAGTTAGCCATGTGTTGGCTGGAAATACGCAACGTAGCGCGGTCTTCCATCAGGCCGACATTGTTGATGTCAGGTACTTTAGAGCAGCCCACGCCCGCATCAATCCAACGCACGACGTAGCCAAGGATGCCCTGTGCGTTGTTGTCGAGTTCATCTTCAATGTCTTTGGTGCTCAGTTGCGATGGGTCGCTCATCAGCGGCACTGTGAGGATTTTGTCCAGATCTGCGCGTGCACGGCTCTTCAAGGTTTGTTGACGCTCAGCGACATCGACCAAATGGTAGTGCATGGCATGCAATGTGGCCGCCGTGGGTGATGGTACCCAAGCCGTATTGGCGCCGGTCTCGGGGTGTGCGCGCTTGGTGTCGACCATGGCTTTCATGAGATCGGGCATGGCCCACATGCCTTTGCCGATCTGTGCTTTGCCTTGCATACCGCAAGCAAGCCCAATATCAACGTTCCAATCTTCGTAGGCAGCAATCCAAGGTTCCAGCTTGATCTGCCCCTTGGGCAGCATGGGGCCGGCTTCCATGCTGGTGTGGATTTCGTCGCCGGTGCGGTCCAGAAAGCCGGTATTAATGAAGATCAGACGCTCTTGGCAGGCGCGTATACAGGCTTTGAGATTGACGGTCGTGCGACGCTCTTCGTCCATCACGCCAATCTTGAGGGTGTTCTTCGCCAGACCGAGGGCGGCTTCAATGCGATCAAACAGGGTGTTAGCGAGTGCGACTTCTTCGGGACCGTGCATCTTGGGTTTGACGATGTACATGCTGCCAGTGCGGCTGTTGCGATACTGACCTTTGCCTTTGAGGTCGTAGAGTGCGATTAAACTCGTGATCATGCCGTCGAGCATACCTTCGGGCACTTCATTGCCGTTGGCGTCCAGCACGGCGTCGGTGGTCATGAGGTGACCGACGTTGCGTACCAGCATGGTGCTGCGTCCGGGCAAGGTTAAATCACTGCCATCTGCCGCCGTAAATGTGAGGTCGGCGTTCAGTCGCCGGGTAACGGTAGAGTCGCCCTTGATGAGTTCTGCACTCAGATCGCCACGCATCAATCCCAACCAATTGCGATACACTTGCACTTTGTCTTCGCCATCAACTGCAGCGACAGAATCTTCGCAATCTTGGATCGTGGTGACGGCGGACTCCATCACAACATCTTTGACGCCGGCTGGATGATCCTTGCCGACGGGATGGGCAGCGTCAATCAACAGTTGAATGTGCAAACCGTTGTGTTTCAGCAGCAAAGTGCTGGGCGACGCCAAATCGTCGTAGCCAGCAAAGTGCTCAGGATTGGTTAAGCCAACCTCTTCGTCGGCACCTAAGGCTGCGCGCAGTGTCGCCTGATCACCTTCCCTGGCAATGCGATAGGCGGTCACATTGGCGTGGCTGCCACTGGCCAAGGGTACCGCTTGATCCAGGAAAGCCATGGCCATTTCAATGACTTTTTGCCCGCGTGCGGGGTTGTAAGCCTTGCCCTTCTCTGCCCCACCCTCGTCAGCAATAATATCGCTGCCGTAAATGGCGTCGTAGAGGCTACCCCAGCGAGCGTTTGCGGCATTCAATGCGTAGCGCGCATTGTTGACCGGTACGACCAATTGCGGGCCGGCAATCGTCGCAATTTCGGCGTCGACATCTGTCGTGGTGATGGTGAAGTCGTCGCCTTCTTCGAGTAGATAGCCGATGTCTTGCAAAAACGCTTTATAGGCGACGGGGTCGTGTGCCTGACCTTTACGCGCCACGTGCCATTCGTCAATACGCGCTTGCAAATCATCGCGTTTTTGCAGCAGAGCTTGATTCTGCGGTCCCAGCTCAGCAACGATGTTTTCAAACGATTGCCAAAACGCTGCGGTGTCCACGCCAACCTCGGGCGCGATGTCTTGTTCCACCAGATCGTAAAGTGCCTTGGCAATTTTTAGGTTACCGGCTGTGACTCGTTCAGACATAGTGCTTACTCTCTCGCTATAGATGTAACAGTGATTAACCGATCAGGGCTATGCTGTTAGGGATGAATCATCCGTAAAACTCTTTTTGGCGTGTTCGCGGGCCGCACGAATATGATGGCGCATCATCACTTCGGCCATTTCACCGTCGCGCCGGGTGATGGCGGCGACAATCTCTGAGTGCTCTATCAACGCCTGATCGGGCCGAGGCCCAGAACCGCTGAATTTTCGGCGGTAAAAATGCACGAGCTCGAACAAATCGCGCGACAAAATACGAATGAGGCGCTGATTATGACTGCCGAGCACAATGCTTGAATGAAAATCAAAGTCCAGTGACTGGTATTTTTTTTCTGCAATTGGCTTGCAAAACGACCGCTGGTGAGCCAACAGTTCGTGCATATTATCCAATTCGGCCGTGGTCATGTGCTGAGCAGCCAGACGAGCGGCCAAGCCTTCAAGAGATTCTCTAACTTGATAGATCTCCAACAGGCTGGCGTTTGACAACGAGATAACCCGCGCGCCGAGGTTGGCCTGACGCTCCACCAGATTGGAGCTTTCCAGCTTTGCGATCGCTTCGCGCAATGAGCTGCGGCTAACACCGTAGGTTTTCGCCAACTCAGGCTCACTGATTTTGCTGCCTGGTTCAAGGTCGCCATCGAGAATCGCGGCTCTGAGCTGTGTGTACACGCGATCGGCGAGTGTTTTGGGTTGTTTGTCCTGAGTGTGTGAGAAGCCGGAATCCATTTGTACGCTGTTGCTTCGTCGGGCCTGTGACTGCCTTGAAAAAAAGTGTCGAAATTAAGGCGACAGATCAAGCATTTGTCAAGCGCAAAGGGCAATTTCAGCGGTAATATTCGGAATATTGTCGACAATCCAAGGTTGTCCATGCAGAAATCGGGGCTTTTTAGCAAAGCGTCTAGGGATTTAGGCGATCCAGTGCACGCGCGCGATAGCGCCGGATTGCCAATGTATCCAAAGTTGTGAGGTCGAGTTGGAGGTCTGCCGCCAGCCCACTGCCGACCAACAGGCGATAGTCTTCAATCCCTTCGGCAAAGCCTTCCCAGCGACGGCTGGTCACAAGATCCCCGGTTTTTTCGTAGACAACGGCAAAATCCGGGCGCCGACCGTCAAAATCATCCCAGACTGAGCTGCCGGTTGAATCGCTGTAAGACCAGAACCCCACGCCATTGGCACCGAGCTGCCAGGCCCACCAGCCTTGTGCCCGGTAGTCGGCGATGGGGTCGGAAAATTTCGCTGGCACGGGAGGATTGTGGTAGAAGCCCCAGCGATTTCTGTGCTGTTTGAAATAGGGTCGTCCTTCTTCGCGCGCAAATGACAGCATCGGTTGCCAGGTATCGATTAAGTTGTCTAGGGCGTTCAACTGCTCCGCTGTAGAAGGATGGGTGTGCGTGGTGATGGGGTTGGCATAGATCCGCGCCTCAGGCAAGGCATTACATATAGCGTCGGCGACGGCGACCAGAGCGTCGAGTCCGGGACCGCTGGGTTCATCCAGCGGATACAACTCCCAGTCATCATACGCATAGCCGGCATTTTCCATCAGTTGGGCTATTTGGTGAAGCCACAGTATCAGGCGTTCGCGAGCCGACGCGCTCAGATGGGTTTTTTGCGTGCTGAGGCCCAGGGGGTTATGACGTAACGTCCACCCCAGATAGAGACGCACACGACCCTGACCTCGGTAAAGCTTCAAATCAGCGTTGAGTCGCTTTTCACGGTATTGTTCAAGCCTGCCGTCCAATGCCAAGCCAGGGATATTGTCGGGATGCAGCGTCCACACATTGACATAATGAGCGCGTTGATCCTTGACAGCCAACTCGGCATCCGACCAGATCGGCTGGTCACTGGTGTAACCCCAGACGGTCGCTTCCATCGGTGCGGGTGAAAGGCTTGTTGCATCAGCGACATCGATAGTGATGGTATAGCGGGTCGATTGATCGGGGCTTCCTCCCCAAGACAGATCGAGTGTCGCCTTGTGTTTTCCAGGCGCAAATTGCGTGAGATCGAGTTTGCACCAGATCAGCGTCGGCCACCCTGACTGCAGTTTTAAGGTGTTATCTGACAATGGTGGTAAAGGATCAAATGCAACGTCGCCTTCTGCGGTCACGATATGTTCGAGGCGCAACCATTGGGCGTCATTCGCCTTAAGGCCGGACGTGCGAAGGGTTACATCTCGCAGTCCCATACCGGCGTCATACAATCCGATGGCAAAGGTTTCGAACTCGCTGTTGGTCCCAAGGACCTGAATATGACGGTTGTCTGCGTCGATGGCGTCGGGCCCCAGGGTATCCATGCGGTGTCGCCAGGGGTCGGCGACCCAGCTGATGACGCGATCGCGACCAAACGCTTCACGCCACGCCATTTTGCTTTGGCTGCGGTCGGTCGCACGCAAGGCCATATTGACGCGCAATCGTCCGGCCGCGTGCGAACGAATCGCCTCTAGTGTCTCGGCATCGACGACCTCCGTGGGTGGATTGCGACGTGTGAGGCTGGCATCAGGCACGAATTCAATCTCATCCAGATGGACGTGACTGGTTCGCGCATGCAGCACAATGACCAAGCGCTGGCCGACGTCGGTCACAGGCACCTCTAACCAGTAATTGCGTTTATCGGCGAGGGTGAGGTTGGGACGTTCTTGATAACTGCCAACGACGACCATGCCCTCTGGGCGATCGCTGTAGACGTCAATTTGACGAGGCAGTGCCGAGTCTGCATATAAACCATGGCCCGCATGGATGCGCACGCGACCTGATGCTCGCGAAGATGACGCGCGACGCGCATCGATCACCACGGGCGTATGGCCGAACCAACCCACCGATTCACGGTGAGTCCACATCGGCGGTGGAATCAGCGCCCCATCGACCAACTGATGGCGGTCGCTGTCGTCTGCGTTGCCTTGGTAATTAGGTTTGGGCAAAAAACCTTCCACGTGCAGTGGCTCGCGGTTGGCTGAGACTTTTGCGGTGAGTTGGTCTGAGACGCCCAGGAACAGGCGTTCAACGTAACGCTGGCCACGTTCAACGATCTCTGTGTCACAGCCGCTGATCAGTGGAACAATCAGCGCCAACACCAGCACACGCAACAGACTCTGCATTCAGGCTCTCCACCCATGGTCAAGAATAGCGGGCCATTATCTGTCAAGGACTCCGTCTATGACTACCCAATAGACATTGCGGGGCGTTCAGGCTGGATTAAGCGAGCTGGGCCTAGCCTGTACGGGTATTCATTTTCATGACAGGCTTGCTCATGACAAACAAACTGTTTCGCAGTGCGGCGGGCATTGCCCTAATGGCATCGATGCTCTTTCTCAGTGGTTGCCATCTCATTGGTGCTCATGGCAGCTTACACGTCGGGCATGGGCATCATGGCGGCTATCATGCGCATCCTCATCGCGGGCATGCGCCTTACCGAGGGCGTGTCCATCATACGCATGGGCGGCATTACCGGCATTGAGAGATGACAGCCTCTAGGAGGCCGCTGAGGTAAACAACGCCTTCACATCTTCGTCGTTAAATCGGTGCTGTGCGTTGCAGAACTCACACGTGACTTCGATCACGCCTTGCTCTTGCAAGATGGCTTGCGCTTCTTGCTTGCCAAGCCCGAGAATCATTGTCGCCACGCGTTGTCGCGAACAATGACAGAGAAAGCGCAATGACGTCGCAGGAAACACGCGGACGACCTCCTCGTGATACAAACGGTGCAGCAGATCTTCGACACCGAGGGTAGCGAGTTCCTGCGGTTGCAGCGTCGCAGCCAGTTGTTGGGCGCGATCCCAGCCGTCGGGGTCTTTGCTCACGCCTGGCAGTTTTTGCAGCAAGAAGCCGGTGACCGCATTGGCGGTGACATGGAACCTCAACTGCGTATCGAGTTGCTCTGAGCGGGCAAAGTAGTGGCACAATGCGTCGGCCAGCGTTTCACCCTCTAGGGCAACGATACCTTGGTAATCCACCTGGCTTTCCGTGCCGGTGATACTGATTACCATTTGCGCTGAACCCAATACTGCTGACAAAGGACCCGCTGGGGGTGTGTTGCGCCAGTCAGCCAGCCCTCGCAGGTGTCCTTGTTGTGTCACTTGCACAACCAACAAGCGCACCGGGCCGTCCCCTTTCACCTGCAAAGTCAGCTTGCCTGAGAACTTGATCGAGGCGCTTAGCAAGGCTGTCGCGGCCATCGCCTCGCCCAACAATCGTTGCACAGTTGTGGGATAATTGGCACGGGACAGGGCTTCACGCCAAGATTGATCCAGGCGCGCATAAACGCCACGCACATCGGCGGATTCTAATAAAAAGCGCACAAGGACATCTTGTTCTGGCATGGGGGCTTGGTTCCTGAAAAAATAGCGCCCTATTCTAACGCGCCTGTTTATGAATACGGAACAGACGCTTGCGGCGAGGCTGGCAGCAAGTCGCATCGAACGATGACGATTTGCAATAAGCTCAAGTGCGCATTGAAGAGAACAATCAGGATGAAGACAACCTCATTGATAGTGTTGCTTGGGCTGGCATTGGCAACGGCCCTGAATGTCAGCGCACATGCAAAAACGCTGGTGTTCTGCGCAAGCGCCGACACAGAAGGATTTAACCCACAGCTATTCACCAGCGCGTCGACATTTGATGCCAGTGCACGCACCGTGTACAACCGTTTGTTGCAGTTTGAGCGAGGGACGCTGGATCTTGAGCCTGCACTGGCTGAGAGCTGGCAAATTTCAGACGATGGGCTCGACTACACCTTTACCCTGCGCCGAGGCGTGAAATTCCATCAGACTGCACAGTTTTTGCCGAGTCGAGACTTCAATGCCGACGACGTGTTGTTTTCGTTTCTGCGGCAGTTGGATGCCGAACACCCGTATCATCCCGTCTCTGGTGGACGCTACGAATCGTTTCGGGGGATGCGTATGTCGGGTCTGCTCAGAGCGATTACCAAGTTGAATGATCACACGGTAAGGTTTTCTTTGCAGCGTCCCCATGCGCCCTTTCTGAGTATTCTGGCTATGGACTTCGCCAGCATCCTGTCGGCCGAATATGCACAAGCTCAGATGGCGGCGGGCACACCGGAGCGCTTGGATCTTGACCCTGTGGGCACAGGGCCGTTCCAGCTTCGCGATTACGAGAAAGGGAAAAAGATCCAATTTGTGGCGCATATCGGTTACTGGGGGGGCATGCCTGCGATTCAAAAGCTGGTGTTTGCGATTACGCCAAAAAGCGCCGATCGATACGAAAAGCTCATGTCTGGCGAGTGTCACATAATGTCGCACCCCCGAAGGAATGATCTCGATAAACTGGCCAAAAATCCCGCCATCGCACTGCTCAATACCACGGCGATGGATGTCGGCTATCTTGCATTTAATACGCAAAAGCCGCCCTTTGACCAAGCGCTTGTCCGTCAAGCCTTAAGCATGGCGATTGATAAACCGTCGCTGGTTGAAGCAGTTTATCGCGGCAAGGGCACGCCGGCCAACGGCCCTTTGCCACCAGCTGTTTGGTCATATAATGCCACGGTTGCAGATTATGCCTACGATCCACAAATGGCGCGCCAGCACCTTGAGTCGGCAGGCTTGGGCGATGGGTTTAAAATGCAGTTGTGGGCGATGCCGGTCAGTCGGCCTTACAATCCGGATGCGAATCGCATGGCGAAGCTGCTGCAAACGGCCTGGTTGGCTATTGGCGTTGAGGTTGAGATTGTCAGTTTTGACTGGGGTGAATACTTGAAACGTTCCCGAGACGGCGAACACGATGCGGTGTTGCTGGGATGGACGGGAGACAATGGCGATCCTGACTATTTTCTTGCCGAGTTACTTGGCTGTGACGCTGTGGGTGGTTCTAATCGCGCACACTGGTGCTATCAACCGTTTGAAGATTTGATTCAACAGGCCAGAGTACTGAGCCTAGACGCTGAGCGCGGATCCGTTTATGCCGAGGCGCAAGCCCTCTTCGCGCAGGAGGCACCTTGGATACCGATTGCACATTCCGTGATTTTCCAGCCCGTTCGAAAAGAGGTTCAGGGCTTTCGCATTGACCCTCGCGGTGGACACGACTTCTTCGGCGTCGATCTTACGACGGTTGAAGCGTCGCACTAAACATTTTTTGCGCGTTGCCGATACCTTAATTCATCTTCATGGATTACCTCTGAGTGAAGTGGACCCCGAAAGCTGGACAGGGGTTTAAGCTCTGATTCGTCGAC